>NZ_JAQMTJ010000009.1:0-10404 GCF_028330815.1 Dolichospermum lemmermannii CS-548 | reverse complement strand
CCTTATTCCAATTAGAAATATGTTTCTCCTGATTGAGTGTAACCAAATGAATACACTGAAAGCATTGAAAAATCCAGCGTAAAGTAGGACGATTAGTTGCTTTGCCTAATTGATTTTTAATCCCACATTCCGCACCCCCCGGTGTCACAATCGGTAATTTCGGACTTTTTAATATATTAAAGGATGATTTTTATACAAAAAGGTCGAAATTTTATGTGGCTATCGCTAATCCCAAATCCCCCAACGACCATTTTTCGTTGTGTGACAGTTTAGGGTGCGGAAGATGGGTTAAAAGAAGATAATATTCCTATTCCAGAGTCTTCACCTACAAGTAATCTCATCAATGAACTTCGTAAAACTCCATCATCTGACCTTTTAGAAAGCTGTATATTTTGTCGTCCTGAAAAACATCAATGATTTATTTAAATCTACTCACCTGGCTTTAATTGCTTCTAAAGCATACCTTTAGTTTTTGAGTAGCCGCAGTATTTTAATTATACATGATAAGCAGTGATTACCTTTTTCTGATCAGGAGTATAAATAGATTCTACTCTTGGGTATTGTTCATGAACCCACCAAACTTTAATTCTGTTACCTTGCGCTGGAGCAGTTCCTGATATAGAATAACCAGCATCAATCATTAATTTTTCAAATTGATTTGCATCTAAAATTGTACATTTAAACTTTGGTAGTCCCTGTATTTGATGCTTATTGAGGGTCATAACTACCCTGATAAGTTGTGAATATCTTATAACCTGGTAATACTAAAGCCATACCCACATTACTATGTATCGTACCTGGATATCTGTAAGGTTGATCATCAGGAATAGCACCACCAAACCGAATATGTATTCCTGGTAGCCATAAGTAAAATCCAGGAATTAATAAATCCATACTGTAAGCTATTTCTCTCATTGCTTCATGAGTGAAGTTATTGCTTGTCAGTGTAAAATTGGTGTTTGTAATGTTCAACATAAGTTTTCAATCTCCAATTAGGAATTGTGACAAGAGGAATTAGTTTCAATTAATGTTCTATTTTATCCCCAAAATTGACAATTGACAATTATAAATTATCAATTATCAATTTAATTACTTCTTGGATATTCCCGATTTCCTAAACTACAACCTTTTCCAAAATCAACTTAGAACGCTTCATTTTTTCAGGAATAGCCACGGGATAATTACCAGTAAAACAAGCTGAACAAAAACTATTAGTATCTTCTCTGGTGGTTTCTAACATTCCTCCCCAACTCAAATAAGCTAAACTATCAACTTGTAATTGCTTGGCTATTTCCTCCACTGATTTTGTCGCCGCAATTAATTGATCTTGGGTATCAGTATCAATACCATAGAAACAAGGATGAGTTACAGGAGGAGAAGAAATTCTCATGTGGACTTCTGCTACACCAGCATCACGCAAGGCTTGCACAAGTTTGCGGCTAGTAGTTCCCCGGACAATGGAATCATCAATAATCACAACTCGCTTACCGAATAAGACATCTTTAAGGGGATTAAGTTTCATTTTAATCCCTGATTCCCGCATGGCTTGGGTAGGTTGAATAAAGGTGCGACCGACGTAGCGATTTTTAATCAGTCCTTCACCATAAGCTATACCAGAAGCTTGAGAAAAACCAATGGCCGCAGGAATACCAGAATCAGGAACACCAAACACTAAATCAGCTTCTACAGGGGCTTCAGCCGCCATTTTCCGTCCTAACCGCATTCGATAACTATATAAAGTTTCGTTGTGCATGAGGCTATCAGGACGGGCAAAATAGATCATTTCAAAGATGCAAAGTTTGCGTTCTGATTGTTGATGCCATTGAAATGATTCTAAACCAGTTTCAGTGATCCAAACCAATTCTCCAGGGGCAACATCACGCAGATATTCCGCACCGATAATATCTAAACCGCAGGTTTCGGAAGCGAGAACATAACGGACTGGGTTACTATCTAAAGTACCAATGACTAAGGGACGAATGCCGTTGGGGTCACGGACTCCCATTATACCATCAGGTGTGGCAATAGTCAGACTAAATGCACCCTCGCAACGATGAAAGGCACTCATAGCCCCTGTTACCCAATCTGCACCAGCGTTGACTTCTTGAGCGATCGCATAAGCAATCATTTCCGAGTCCGTGGTCGTGATTAAGTTAAACTTATCTTTGAGTAACTCTTCTCGCAATTTTACGGTATTGACTAAATTACCATTATGTGCTAGAGCTAATAAACCCAACCGAGTTTCGACTACAGCGGGTTGGGCGTTAACTTTGCGACTAGAACCGGTAGTGGAATAGCGATTATGACCAACTGCCAAATTTCCGGGTAATTGATCTAAAATGATTTCATTAAAGACTTGAGACACCAAACCCATATCTTTGTGCTGGTGGACACGCGTACCCTCAAAGGTAGCAATTCCAGCAGATTCTTGACCCCGATGCTGAAGAGCATACAATCCAAAGTAGGTCAATTTAGCAACGTCTTGTTCTGGGGCATAAATGCCAAACACACCACAAGCTTCTTCTGGCTTGTCACAGGCGTTTTCATCCGAGGTAACGGAATTAAGGGGAATCATGCTGGTATTGCTCCTGGTGGGGTGTCGATTCAGTGGGAACTAGGAATTGGTGATTGGTGATTGGTGATTGGTGATTGGTGATTGGTGATTGGGAATTGGGAATTGGGAATTGGGAATTGGGAATAATTAATTTTTATCCTGACTCCTGACTCCTGACTCCTGACTCCTGACTCCTTCTTCTTAACAAATCTTTAACCATCCATTAAAACAGTACCGTAAATTGGTTAAGAATCAAGTGCGAATTGTGAATTTTCGTATTCAAACCTTGATTTTTGCTGTTGATTAGGTATTGGTGTAGATAGCGAGACGTTTAGAGATTGCCTGAGAATAGCGATCGCTCATATCTTCGAGACTAACCTGGAGTAACTTATGGTTATCTGCGGTTAAAATCTCTAAATTACCGGAATTAGTTACTGTTCCCAGTTTTTGCCAATTCTCTGGAAGAGTTCGGTGTAAATAGGATTCCCATTTTTCTTGGCTTTCTCCACTCACAGAAACTAAAATTCTCGCCCCACCTTCACCAAAAAGAACTTCATCAAAACGGGAATCGTGATTTGCACTAATTGGGAAATTAATTTCCGCCCCCAAATTCCCAGAAAGACAAGATTCCGCTATAGCAACAGCCACACCACCCTCAGCCGAATCATGGGCAGAATTTACCCAACCAGCGCGAATACCCTCACGACAAGCTTTTTGCACCTGCCGTTCTAAATCAAAATCAATTCTAGGCGGCTTACCAGCGATCGTATTATGAATAGTTGCCAAATATTCAGAAGCACCCAATTCTATTTTAGATTTTGGATTTTGGATTTTGGATTGAATTGATAAACCTAGAAGATAAATTATATCATCTGCATTTTGCCAACCTTGTCCGCAAATTTTGGTTAAATCAGGAATCAATCCCACCATACCCACAACCGGAGTCGGATAAATTGGTTGGGGATTACCTTCTGCGTCAAAAGTTTCATTGTAGAGAGAGACATTCCCCCCAGTTACCGGCGTTCCCAACTCCCGACAACCCTCACTCAAACCCCGACAAGCGGACGCTAATTGCCAATAACCAATGGGTTTTTCTGGACTACCAAAATTGAGGTTATCCGTCACAGCGATGGGTTCAGCACCCACACAGCTAAGATTGCGGGCAGCTTCCGCTACTACTGCCTTTGCCCCTTCATAAGGATCAAGATAGACATAACGAGAATTACAATCTACCGTAGCTGCAACACCGGATTTTAGATTTTGGATTTTGGATTTTGGATTTTGGGGTGCTTCTAAGGGACGGATACGAATGACAGCCGCATCAGCACCACCGGGTAACAATACGGTGTTATTCTGAACTTGATGATCATATTGACGATAAACCCAGCTTTTAGAAGCAATGCTAGGAGTATCTAGCAAAGTCAATAGAATCTGATTCCAACTTTGCAGACTTCCTGCAATTTCAATACCCGCAGCATTGCCAACAGGTAAACTATCACTTGTCCATTGCCATGCTTTTTGGGCATATTCCGGGGCTTCTGTTAATAATTCTCTTTCATACAAAGGCGTATTTTCCGCCAAAGCATCAGCCGGGATTTCGGCAGCTATTTTCCCCTCAAACCAAATTCTGACAATGGGTTCTGCAATAACTGTTCCCGCAACCACCGCTTGCAGTCCCCAACGGTGGAAAATATCAATTAATTCCTGTTCTCGTCCTTTTTCGGCCACAAACAACATTCGTTCTTGAGATTCCGAAAGCAGGTATTCATAGGGAATCATTCCCGATTCCCGCACCGGAATTTTATCTAAATCGAAGTCAATCCCCACACCACCTTTTGCAGCCATTTCCGAAGTGGAACAGGTGATACCCGCAGCCCCCATATCCTGTGCCGCAACTACAGCCCCGGTTTTAAATGCCTCTAAACAAGCTTCAATTAAGGACTTTTCGACAAATGGATCTCCCACTTGCACAGCGGGACGGTTATCCATTGATTCCTCAGTCAATTCCGCACTGGCAAAACTTGCGCCGCCCATGCCATCCCGTCCGGTGGTTGAACCCACATACAGCACGGGATTTCCTAAGCCTGAAGCCCCTGATTTAACAATTTCCGCCGTTTCCATCAAACCCAGTGCCATGACGTTGACCAGGGGATTGACCGAGTAAGCGGGGTCAAAATAGACTTCACCACCTACAGTCGGCACTCCAACGCAGTTACCATAATGGCTTATGCCCGCCACTACGCCTGCAAACAATCTTTGGGTTTTGGGATCATTCAAATCTCCAAAGCGCAAAGAATTTAATAAGGCTATGGGACGCGCCCCCATGGTAAAGATATCTCTTAATATCCCCCCTACTCCCGTGGCTGCACCTTGAAATGGTTCAACGGCGGAAGGGTGGTTATGGGATTCTATTTTAAACGCTAATTGTAGTCCGTCGCCGATATCCACAACTCCAGCATTTTCACCGGGTCCGACAAGAATGCGTGGTCCGGTGGTGGGAAACTGTTTGAGTAATGGACGGGAATTTTTATAACAGCAATGTTCTGACCACATCACCCCAAACATTCCTAGTTCGGCTTTGTTGGGGTGACGGCCTAAGCGGCGGACGATTTCGGTATATTCTTCTGGTTTTATGCCTTCTGAGGCTATTTCCTGGGGGGAAAAGGGATTTTCACCAAATGTGGTCATGGAAGTTATGCACCAAGAGGACAGAGAAATATTCTATCTGAGATTCCCAACTTCTTTTTTTTTTAATCTTGTCATTGACAAAAATTTCTGGTAAATGGGCTGGAATCGTATCAGGTTTGTGTTTGACACTCCCCGGTCTAAAGACGCGGGGATTCTTAAGATTTTACAATCCTAATATCCTGTTCACACAGGTTCCCAGACTCAGTACGTTTGCACAAAAGTGCGTGCTGATACCGCCAGTTGCTCTACTTGGGGAAACCCCAAGACCGCACTGGCTCATCTTCTGGGCGTTTAGCTGTTAAACAGCAAGTTTCGCGGAGTCCCCGCGTACTATTTCCAAAGCTCTATCTCTAATCGTTTTAGCAGCACCAATATCAGCGTGTTCGTGATATCCACATTCAGTACAAATGAATTTCTCACCATCACGATTTGACTTATCAGTATGCCCACAATTCCTACATTCTTGACTGGAGTATTTAGGATTAATCTTAATTACAACTTTTCCTTGCTTTACAGCGAGATACTCAATTTTTAAAATTAAATCACTCCAACTTGCATCAGAAATAGAACGGTTTAATCCTTTTTTTCTAGATTGCCCATTCTTTAAAAATCTTCCAGTTTTTTCATCGGTCTTAACTTGGCAACGCCTCAACATACCGGAGACATTTAAATCTTCTAAAGCAATAGCATCAACCTTTCTAGAAACTATTGTATTAGCAACACTCCATTGATAAGCAGTCCTTTTATCTGTAATCTTTTTGTGAAACCGTCCTACCTTATTAGCTGCTTTTTTACGATTCTTACTACCCTTGACTTTACGATTAATCCGTCGCTGTCTAATTTTTAAAGTGCGTCTAGCTTTTTTGTTGGTTGAGAATCTAGGATTATCAATTTGATGTCTGTCGGAGAAATGGACAAGTTTAGTTATTCCTAAGTCACAACCAAGAATAGAATTAACCCTTCGACTTCGCTCAGGGTTAAAGCCGAGCGGAGTCGAGGCTTTAACTTCGTTTAGCGGTTTTTTTACATAGTCTGGTATGGTTTTATCTTCAATTCTAATTGAGACATACCAACCATCTTGACGCTTTCTTAATGTGGCAGCTTTGATAGTAAAGCCTGTTGGTATTGAGCGAGAATTGAAAAACCGCAGCCATCCCAACTTAGGAAGATAGATTTTATTCCCTTGAGCTTTTACGCCCATCTGGTAAGTAAAAGAGGTAAAATTACTCCGGTTTTTAAACTTAGGAAACCCTCTCCCTTCAAAAAAGTTTTTATAGGCAGTGTCAAGGCGTTTGACGTTTTGCTGTAGGACTGTAGAATCAATCTCAGCAAACCAAGGTCTAGCTTTTTTTAGATATGGTAATGCCGTTATTTGAATATCACCAGCACTGCGTCGAGGGTTTTTGATGTTGCCATTTTTATCGGTTTTAACATCCTTCCACGGCTCTCCACTTGCTCCATTTTTACTGACAAAACAAGTTAATGGACAAGCTTCTGCTTTAGTCCTAATATCACAATAGTCACCTTGAATAAATTGCTGGTTGTATTGAGCTATTCTGTCAGCCAAACTCCAATTGTAAGTAGACCGGAGCATATCTAGCCAACCGTCCATTTTAAGCTATTCTGTCAGCCAAACTCCAATTGTAAGTAGACCGGAGCATATCTAGCCAACCGTCCATTTTATCGGATTGACTAATATTAGGACGTAGCTTATATACATAGTTTGTTAGCAAATATAAGTCCCTCCCATTGTTGTTTCCTTTATTTGATTAAACAATAGCCATATACAAATAGCAAGTAAATATTTTAAGGTTATGGCTAAGTTTTCTCCAGACGAGTACAGGCACGAAAGCAACGCAGTCTCACTGCTGAATTGTCTATTGCGTAAAATTTGATTAATTTCTTTTCTTACTAATGCCCAAAATGGATTATCCAATAATTGAAGCATAAATTTCATAAAATGTCTTTACCTTGATCTTGTAGTTTCCCTTTCTTTTTTTGTTACTCTAACTCACATAAGGCGTTAACTTACTTAAATTAATAAGATCATCATTATTAGGCTTTTTTGCGGTTAAGTTTTAGCGTGAGTCTGATTTTATACTTATTAATCCTAAGCATTCAGCTAATTGTGCAATTTTGAGTTCTGCTTGTTCAGCCCTGATTCTTGAGAATTGGGCTTTTTCTTGACCATAAACCTAATTCTACTCCTCAAGGTAAAATAGAATAATGTCGACATTCATTACTATGGGATGAACAATGAAACAAATAGTCGGTTCTGATACGGCATTTCTATTTCTATCAAGAGATAATAATTAAATCTTCAATCAATCTTGATTACCATCTGACACAAAATTAATAATTAGTGTCATAACTAACTGACTAATAACTGATGATTGATCACTAATTAGGTCTTGTTCTGATGTCAAATATTTATAATACCCAAGAGTTAATTCAGATATTGGCAACCGAACGCCAAGCTTGCTTAAAAGGTGAACGTTTGAAGTTAGATGTAACTGTTTCTGGTAATCCATTTATAGATCAGTTTGTCAGAACCGACGGACTGCAAAGATTCACGGCCTACCAAGATTTTAAAACTTCTATTCATGAATATCAACGAGAAAATCAAGTTTCTGGAATTATCTGGAAAGATATGACTGTTAAAGGTAAAAATCTGCATTATCCAGAAATTGATACTGAATTAATCGCTTTAGAAAGTGATTTAGAAATATTGAAACCTGCCAAAGATACAATTTTAGAATTTTGGTATTTCGTGACAGAAGAAATGGATTTATATTTAAGTTTTAGTAATGGTAAACAACATCAAAAAATTGTAAAAGTAGATGTAGAAAGAATTGTCCAAAGAACAGAATGGGCAACTTTATTAAAATGGGAAAATCCGAACTTTCTAGAAATCATTTTACAATTAGGTTGGGGACAACCCCAAGAAGCAGCTTATAAACGGGGAAGACCACTAGCGGGGAGTGAATTTATTCATGCAGTTAATCCGGGATGTTATCCTATCGGTTAATATGAGGATTTTCATCAAGGTGTGGGGGTTGGTTGTGGTGTTATTTCGGAAGTAGGAACACCCATATAAAAAAGTAGAAATACTAAAATAAATGCTGCAAATGCTCCTGTGGCTTTAACCTGGGTTTTTGTCTTCATAAAAGGTATTGAAGCTTGTAAACCAAGATCACCAGAAACTAAATAACCGGCAATACCAGCAAATGCAGATGCTAAAAATCTTACAATAGCTAAAGCATTACCATTCATACTTCTAGGGTTGAGAATCAGGACGATAAAAGCTATTAATACTGCTAAAGCCATAGCCAAAGCAATACCCCGTTCAGCAGAAGAAATAGTTGGTTTTTCAGGTTTTGGTTCCATAGTCGGTTCGCGTAGTTTTTGTGATCCTATTATCCCACGATTTTGGCGTTTTCGTCTTTCTGCTTCTGATTCAATCCCATTTAGCAGTTCTAGCGCATTAAATGTTTCTGTTAGTCCTTCGGGAATGAAATCTAAATTTTTATCTGCATAATCCAGTAAATTTTTATAATCTGCAAATATACCAGAATATCCGGGAATTGGTACTTTTTCTTTCGCTTCTAAACCTTTAATAGTTTGATGAATACTATCGAACTGAGAACGAATCATTGAGAGTAACTCTCTGCGGGTGGAACTATTACCACTAATAAAAATAAAGATTTTGCGGTCTTCTTGATCACTTTTTAATAATGCTCGATTGTTGCCAGATTTTAATACAATACCACTTCGCCACCAAGTTTTTTTATCTGCTTGATGGTGCATTCTCACAATAAAACGGGAAATAATGCTGCTAGGTAAAATATTATAATGATATTCAAAAGCCAGAACATTCTCCCATTCCCCAGTTGCAGGTTCTTCCTTTGGTAACAAGTCAGGAATGAGATATTGATTTTTATTATCCAAAGGAAAACAGAGTTCAAACTTCTCCATCATTTTGATAATAAATTCTGGCTTATCGTCGGGATATTTAACAGAATCTAAAATTCTTCTTAGTTCTTGAAATGTCAATATACCCCGAAATTGAGTCATTAATAAATTGTCATTGAGAATTTTATAAACACCATTTGTTACCCATTCCGAATTAAGCACCGGAACACCTTTTAAGCCGAAATCATCTCTAAAATTGAGAACAATACCCAGTTGATGCAGCAATTCAATTAAAGTAGATTGTTTAAGTTCTTCAATAATTTTTTCATTCTGGCAAATACTTTGATATTGGTGGTAAAGAATATAGTCCTTTTTCGTCTTTTCTAAATGGGTTTTTACCTGAAACCAACTTTTAGGTAAAGGTTCGTTAATGCCTTCTAAATTAGCAAGTTCGCGTTGAATAATTAATAATAAATTTTCTATACCTGCTCCAGTTTTACAAGAAATAGGAACTATATCTTTAATATTTTCGTATTTTTTGCGTAAGCCAGTTTGATCAAGATCCAAAGGATGATCATCAATTTTATTGCCAACTAAAATAATCGGGGAATCACCGCCAAAACTCTGAATAATTCTTAGCCAATATTCCAATCTATTTTGTTGTTCATTTTCACGGGCATTAATTACCAGCAAATAAAGGCTCCGTTTAGTGAGAAAAAATTGGTGGGTAGCGTGCATGATTTCCTGTCCACCAAAATCCCATATATTTAGTCGAATGGTTTGCCCATTAACTTCTAAATGCCAATTTTCAATATTGATGCCTTGGGTTTTGCTTTCGTTGGCATCAAATGTGTTATTAATCAGTCGTTTAACTAGGGAAGTTTTACCCACAGTTCCTTGACCAACTAGCAATACCTTAGCTTCATTGAGAGGTTGTTGCTCCTCGGTTGCCAGAGAGAAATAGTAGGTGAGAATCTCTGACGGTTTACCTAAGCTATCCCAACTGCTCCCTAAAATTTCCGCGGGAATATTTAGCTGATTCCTACGTAAATCGAGTTTTTCGAGTTGAGATAATTGTTTAATGGCTTCTGGCAATCTTGTCAGTTGATTGTCACCGAGGTCAAGCCCCCTCAGATTGGAGAGTTGGGCAATGGCTTCTGGCAATGTTGTCAGTTGATTGTTACTGAGGTAAAGCAAGCTCAGATTGGAGAGTTGGGCAATGGCTTCTGGCAATGTTGTCAGTTGATTGT
>NZ_JAQMTJ010000103.1:0-7829 GCF_028330815.1 Dolichospermum lemmermannii CS-548 | reverse complement strand
TGTATAGACTGACCCCTCTCCAAACCTCTCCCCTGCAAGGGGAGAGGCTTTAAAACCCCCATTCCCTTGCAGGGAAGGGGGGTAGGGGGGTTAGGTTTTTGGAGATTACTGGTTTGATATAATACTTTTCAAACAACCTCTGATAGCCTAGCACACTGCGGCGTAAATAAAGCAACCATATTCAATCGCCAAAAAGCCTACTGTATATTAGTTTTGACTTTTGACTTTTGACTTTTGACTTCCGTCCTGCGGTACTAGTGTGGTGCAGGCCGGATCAGGATGTCCAGGATTTTAGCAACTTTGTCAAATTTCATCAATAGCCAAAAGCGATCGCACTTCGCACAATACGGAGAGCGATCGCCATTAAGTTTACAACAACAAAATACTCAAACCTTAGATAGAAACTGAGGCTGGGGGATTAATGTTATTAACAAGTAAATCTGCATCTTTTGACGCTTCATTTACACGAATAATTTTTGCTCCTAATTGCTGCAACTTCAGATCCAGACGATCATAACCCCGATCTAAATGGTGTAATCCTTGCACTGTGGTTGTTCCAGATGCTGCTAATCCGGCGATAACTAAGGCTGCGGAAGCTCTTAAATCTGTACCTATAACTGGTGCGCCTGATAACATTGGCACTCCCCGCACAAAAGCAGTATTACCTTTAACACGGATATCTGCACCCAAACGATTCAATTCGGAAGCATGACGCAAGCGATTTTCAAAGACTGATTCATTAATGATACTGTCACCTTCTGCTACAGCTAGTAAAGCCATAAAAGGTGCTTGCATATCCGTGGGAAACCCAGGATGAGGCAAGGTATCAATATTTATAGCCTTGAGAGTTTTCGCTGGTAAAATCCGTAAGCAATCTTTTCCTTCCTCAATAATTGACACGCCAATCTCTTGCAACTTAGCAATAACTGGGATTAAATGATCCGGTACAATTGGGGATAGAAGGATTTCAGAGCGGGTAATTGCCCCAGCGATCAACAAAGTTCCTGCTTCAATACGATCAGGAATAATAGTATAGTCGGTTGAGTGTAATTTAGGTACGCCAACTATAGTAATTGTACTTGTTCCCGCACCTTGAATTTTTGCTCCCATTGAGTTGCAGAAGTTAGCTAAATCAACTACTTCTGGCTCTCTGGCAGCATTATCAAGGATGGTTTCTCCATCTGCTAAAGTAGCAGCCATCATCAAGGTTTCCGTCGCACCGACACTGGGAGTATCTAAGTAGATTTTCGCGCCTCTTAACCTACCATTATTTCCGGGAACATGAGCATTACAAATACCATGTTCAATTTGCACCTCTGCGCCCATTGCTTGCAGTCCTCTGACGTGCAAATCTACCGGTCTAGCCCCTATGGCACAACCACCCGGCAAGGGCATTTGTGCAACTCCTAGTCGGGCTAAAATTGGACCAATGGCAAAAAAACTGGCTCGCAGTTGGGTAACGAGTTCATAAGGGGCTTTAGATGTGGTAATTTCCCGCGCATCAACATCTAAAATGTCCCCTTCTCTCTTTAAACGTAATCCTAAAGCTGATAGAACTTGTCCCATTCGCGCTACATCCGCCAATAAAGGAACGTTGCGAATGCGACAATCGCCGGAACAGAGGAACGTTCCCGCCATGATTACCAGTGCGGAATTCTTAGCCCCGCTAATGTTTACATGACCGCCCAAAGAATGCCCTCCACTGATTTGCAAGACTGAGGAGTCTGCTTCTAGTGAAGATTTGGCATCTGGTAAGCTGCTAGAAGAATTAATAAGCCTACCTCCAAAAGTAAGTAATTATAAAGGTTTGATGTTGGTTTTGATTCTATGTCGACAATTATCTAGCTAAAAGCCGGAAGATTTTTCTTGAAGTTGTCAAATGCCATAAAGTCGTTAAATTCTATCATGCAGTATGTCAGCTTAATTGGAAAAATGGGGATTAGCTAGATGTCTATTCTGGCAAATTTTTTCTTGACAAATGAAAATGATTAGGACATAATGATAAATTGTAAATAAGATTCAATTCCAGCGGAACTGGCGGAATTGGCAGACGCGCTAGATTCAGGTTCTAGTGCCTTGACGGGCTTCCGGGTTCAAGTCCCGGGTTCCGCATATCAGTATATCAATTTTGGACTGATCTCAAATCCGAAATTTCAAATCTAAGATTGTGTTAACAAGTTTACAAAATTCCCTAGTTAAACAAATCCGCAAGTTGCATTCCACGAAGGAGAGAAATAAGCAACAGCTTTTTTTATTGGAAGGAACGCATTTATTAGAAGAAGCTTGTGCGGTTAGCTATCCTTTAGATGCGGTATGTTGCACTCCTCAATGGCAGGAAACACATCCCCAATTGTGGGAAATTATTTGTGGTCAATGTTATCGTGTTGAAATTGTTAGTCCAGAAGTTTTAGCAGCAATGGCAACAACTGTCAATCCTGATGGTATAGTGGCGATAGCTCAACGAGAAGCACAAGCAAGACAAATTCCGTTTACTGGTTTAGTTCTGGCTTTGGAAACTGTCCAAGATCCTGGTAATTTGGGAACGATGATTCGCACAGCCGCAGCGGCAAGTGCATCAGGTTTGTGGTTAAGTGAAGATAGTGTAGACTTAGATAATCCCAAGGTTTTACGCGCTTCTGCTGGGCAATGGTTTCGTTTGAATATGGCTGTAAGTGGAGATTTGAAAGCCACAGTTCAACAAAGTCAGCAAGCAGGAATGCAGGTAGTAGCTACCTTACCTAATGCCGATTTAACTTATTGGCAGGTAGATTGGTGTAAACCTAGTTTAATATTATTGGGTAACGAAGGGGCAGGATTATCAGCGGATTTAGCCGCGTTGGCAGATATTCAAGTAAAAATTCCTCTTAATCCTGGGGTGGAATCCTTGAATGTAGGAATCACTGCTGCTTTAATGTTATATGAAGCCCAAAGACAGAAAATTTCTGGATAATCTTCAGTTATAGATTTTGGTTCTACCGCTCCCCTTATGGAGAAGAATATTAATTTAATTTTTGTAGGTTGGGTAGAACGAAGACCAAACCCAACATTAGGGGTAGGATAGCAAGGGGTGTTGGGTTTCGTCCCTCAACCCAACCTACAATAAATATTATTTTACATAAATGGAACGGTAGAGCCTAGATTTTTGTTTTTATGTGAGACATTTAAGATTGGACTTGAGAACTTTGTATAAATAACACTCAAAATTTTATTAGTGTTACAGAATACTATATTATTATATATAAAAATTGTTATCAGAGGAGAATCAGCTTGAACCAAGCGACATTGCACCAGTTGAAGGTGTTCGAGGCTGCTGCCCGGCATGGTAGTTTTACACGCGCTGCGGAAGAGTTGTTTTTGACTCAACCTACCATATCCATGCAAATTAAACAGTTGACGAAATCCGTAGGTTTGCCATTATTTGAACAGGTAGGAAAGCGTTTATATTTGACACAAGCAGGACGGGAATTATTTGCTACTTGTCGGCAAATTTTTGAGACTATGGACAAGTTTCAAATGACGATTGCAGATTTAAAAGGACTAAAGCAAGGACAATTAAGGCTGGCAGCAATTACCACAGCAAAGTATATTATTCCCAGATTGTTGGGGCCTTTTTGTCAGCTTTACCCTGGGATTGATATTTCTCTCCAAGTCACAAATCATGAACTGATTTTAGATCGGATGATGAGTAATTTAGATGACTTGTATATTATGAGTCAGATTCCCGATCATTTCGATGTCAGTTTTCAGCCATTTTTAGAAAATCCTTTAGTAGTTTTTGCACCAGCTAATCATCCCTTAGCGAAGGAAAAAAATATTCCTATTGAACGTTTAGGTGATGAACTGTTTATTATGCGTGAACCGGGTTCAGGAACTCGCAGCGCTGTCCAAAGTCTATTTGAGGAACATGGGGTACAAGTGAAGGTGAAGTTGGAATTGGGGAGTAATGAAGCGATTAAGCAAGCGATCGCTGGTGGTCTAGGTATATCCGTATTATCTCGTCATACTTTACTCACGGATATTGCGGAATTTAGCATTTTAGATGTCCAGCACTTTCCCATTAAACGCACTTGGTATATGGTTTATCCTGCTGGTAAGCAATTATCCATTATTGCTCATACCTATTATGAGTATCTTTTAGATGCAGCGAAAAAAATTACAGAGCAAGGTGGTTTAATCTTAGATCATAATTTGGTGGAAACTAATCTTTAGATCAAGCTGCTGTAGATACATAAGGTTTTGATTATAATCCTTATACATTTTACTATCGTCTTGATAATGTAAGACTAGATTATCTTCAAAACGCTTTTGTTATTCATGATTGTCACTGTATTATTACATTTTCTTTAGATAATAGAGAACATACAATTTCTGCGGATATTAATGGTATACATATAGTGACAAAGACAGGTATTCCTGAAGATTTAACAATAAGAACAGGAAGAAAATATTCAGTTTATGATAATCACGAAAAATTAGAGGAATTTTCGGAATATATCGGAGAAAACATTGATTCGGTCAGATTATATTTAAATGGAAATTTTCTTATATCTAGCGATGCAATTCGTGACTATTCAAATTTAAACTTATATATTGAGAAAGCAAAATTAATTTGTATTGAAAGTCATTTAGAAACAAAAGATTATTTTGGAGATAGAGCATTTTTTTGTAAAAAGCTCATTTTCGAGAAACCAGATCCAGATTTATATGATGACAAAAAAGTAAAATTTGTGGCTACAGAAGTACACTCTGTTAAAATCCTTGAGAAACCTGAGAAATACCACAGTTTCTATAATCATAATAGTCCAATTGGCTGGGATAATTGTTAGAGGGAAAATGAGGAATAAAATTATGAACAAAACTAAAAAAGTTCCTGTGTCTATTAAAAGTCAGATTTTATTACAGCATAAACTACCAAATCATCCCCAAATTCAAAACAAAACCCTTTAAAACATCTTCCCCCGACACCGTAGCAGGAGAATTCAAAACCTCAACCTCTTTTCCTGGTCTATAAATTTCAACTTGACGAGATTTTCGATTTGGCATTTCTTTCAAATCTCAATTCGCGGTTATTTTGACATAGCTGAAAAAACTGCTCATCAGTCATTTCTATTAATGATTTCAAATTGACAGTTAAAGCATTCATGGTCATATCCTCATTGAATTTTAAACGAACTGACAAGTCAGCGCTTGCGCTATCGCTCTTCCAACCACATCCCCAAACAGCGATTCCTAGGTCGCGCTTACGCTATCGCTCTCTTTTAGTAGACATCATCATGAGAACCTATATTTAAAATAACCACTATTTCTTCACCAGTTTCATCATCTTTTTCGATGGAGAAAATAATCCGACAGTCATATCCACAGGAGCAAGCACGCAAACCATCAAACTCACCTTTTAGCTGATGAGTAGCAAGGTTAACAGCAAATAAATCTATTTCCATTTGCTGTAATGTTTCCTCAATTCGTGCTTGTAAATTCTGATCATGTTTGATGAATTTCCGCAAAGATCGCCTGAAGTGAGAAGTAAGAACCAATTTTCTCATTATGTTTCATTAGTATTTAAGTAAGTTCTTAACTCAGCGATCGCTTCAATTGCGGTTTGAGGTTTAAGATTACCAGTTCTAAATTCAGCTAGTGCTTCCTGTGATGAATTTGCTAATTCTTTTCGTCGCATATCAGCTATTCGACGTTGTAGGATATTAATTAGTAGTTCTTGTTGATCAAGTGGTAGATCAGTCACTAGATTGAGAACTTCTTCAAATGTGTTAATTTGTTGCATAAATGCTCTCAACTGAATTACTTTATTTATTTTAGTATTTCTCTTGTAGCTTTGCTAATAATAAAATAAAATATCGCACTCCCACACATCCCCACAACAGCGATTCCTAGGTCGCGCTTCGCTATCGCACTACCCCAATTTTACGCGAACTGCTTGCAGAAGCGCTAGTTCCCTCCGGGACGCTCCGCGAACGCTATCGCTCTCCCAACTTATGCCTAAATGGCGATTACTAGGTCGCATTAACCCTCAACAGGTAATAAAATAATAGGAATATGTACTAGAAAATTCTGAAAATCATTGTCAGTGGAGAGGATGCTATAGCTGCGACGATGAGCAACTGCACAAATCAAAAAATCAGTATTTGAACCCTGAATGCCTTTACTGCGGCAGGTATTGAAAAACTCGGCAGCAAGTTCGTAGTCTTCTGGCATGAGTTCTAAATCAGGGAAAGCTCGAAGGTAATCTCGCAGACGGGTAAACTGTTCAAAATTGCGGATTCCAGAAAGAATTTCCTGGCGAATCGCGCCTAGTAAGGCAACTTGGTCATCAGTGATTAAATTCTGCAATATTGTAACTGCTGGGGAAAAATCAGGTGGTGTTTTCCGACGTAGAGCCAATGACCAAACGGAAGTATCAACAATAATGCTCATGCTTAATGACGTTGCTGCTTATAGTTATAGCTTTCGTCATACTCGATAGTCCCAAAGAGGTCTAATACTTTGAGCCGCTTACGACGTTGAATATATTCGCGCAGTGCTGTTTCTACTAAAGAATCAATGTTCACCTGATTGTCAAGTGCCAACGCCTCATTTAGTAAGGCTTCGTTGATGTTGAGAGATGTAGTCATAATCAATTCTGATCCTAACAATGACTAAATAAATGGTAGCTCACTCTAGGCGATCGCTCACAACCCCCTAATTTTAAACGAACTGCTTGCAGCAGCGCTTCGCTATCGCTCACAAATACCCTAATTTTCGGCGATTCCTAGGTCGCGCTTCTTCATTAAGACACTAAGCAAATAATTAGTTAATAAAATTGCACTTATTTGTTATAATGTTATTTGTGGTTAATAAGAGAGAAATTATCTTGTGAAATCTACATTTAACTGGAATCCAGAACAGACTTTACTCGAAAAACTGATCAATCTGGCTAGTAACCGTGGTCAATCACCGGAATCAATTATTAGTGAAGCTGTCAGATCATACCTGGAAATCCAATCACTAGAAACAGTTAATGATGCTGTATCTGATCCATTAATTGGCTTATTTGCAGCCACACCTGATTTAGCTATTAATTCCGAAGATATTCTTCAAAATGAAGTAACAGAGAAATCAGGTTGGACATGGAAAGAACCCCAGCAGTAGCTGATACTGGCTTTGTTGTCGCATTGTTGAATCGTTTAGACACAATGCACAATAGTGTAACACCAGTATACACACAACAAAAACAAATTTTATTGCCACAAACAGTATTAGCAGAAGTGGCTTATTTAGTAGGACGTAATGCAGGTTCAGCAACATTAGTCGCTTTCTTAAAAGGACTATCTGCAAGTAGATTTATTTTAGTAGCTTTGACAGATCAAGATGTGATCCGTGTGGCGGAAATTTTGGATGAATATGCAGATAGTCGGATTGATTTTGTAGATGCAAGTGTTATGGCTATAGCTGAACGTTTTGATATTAAAAGAATATTGACTTTAGATCAGCGAGATTTTAGATTATTTCGACCTCAGCATTGTGATTGTTTTGAGATTTTGCCTTGAAAGAAATATATAGTTAATATATAAGCGCGATTCCTGCGGAGCGCTTCGCTATCGCACCCCAACATCCCCAAACAGCGATCGCACACAACCCCCTAATTTTAAACAATCGCACCCCAACATCCCAAACAGCGATTCCTAGGTCGCGCTTCGCTATCGCACACAACCACCCTAATTTTAAACGATTCCTAGGTCGCGCTTCGCTATCGCTCCCAACTACCCTAATTTTAAACGAACTGCTTGCAGCAGCGCTTACGCTATCGCTCTCCCAACACCCCAAACAGCGATTCC
>NZ_JAQMTJ010000008.1:0-4574 GCF_028330815.1 Dolichospermum lemmermannii CS-548 | reverse complement strand
TTCACTTTATCACACCACGTCCCTTTTAATGCTACTTATTCTCATTAAGCATCTTAATTTTTGAATTGACTTTAGTTATTATGTACTACTTTAAGGGCTTTTTTGATCTGTGACAGTTTGGGGTGCGGAATGTGGGTTCTACTACTTGCGGATTTTAGTGCTTCTCTAGTAGTCTGTCAATCCAAAAATGACGGACTGTAGTGTGAGCGTCTCGCTCACGCGGGCAAGATGCCCGCACTACCAAAAACCCGTCAAAATAAATTTGACAGACTACTAGTTGTTCCCTGCTCAATGATAATCTCTACCAGTTGCTCTATTGCCAACTGTCTCAAGATTTCACTGTCTAGTATTGGGGGCAGGTTTTTTTCCATACCTGTGATTTTCCTCCTCCATTATCACTCTTGTCAATACCCCCACCTGAATCCTTACTAGAAAATTTAGGTGCGGCGTTGTTTAATATTTCCGAAATTGCTGATTTAGTAACTTGGTTAAATCAAGAAGATCATCATTAATAGTGATTTTTGGGTTGGTTTTTCTCAACCCAAACAAAAACTAAAAACTAGATCCCCGACTGCTTTAAGAAGTCGGGGATCTTATCGGTTTAAAAATCAACCCCCCGTTTCAATTCTACACCTTGATTTGCGTAGTGTTTATGACAATAAACCTCAGAGTGAATACTAGCCAAATCAAAATAAGCCGGTTGATTTTGACAGCGCCCAGTAATAATCACTTCCGTATCACGGGGTTTACGTAACAAAGCTTGAACAATGGGATCAACAGGTAACAATTCTAAATCCACAGTGGGATTGAGTTCATCGAGGATAATAGTCTTATACACACCAGAAGCGATCGCAATTTTGGCAATTTCCCAACCCCTCTCCGCTTCTATATAGTCTAAATCTTGACGAGAATTCCGCCAAACAATGGCATCCCGTCCACACCGTTGATGATCTACCACTTCAGGATAAGATTGCTGTAAAGCCGCTATAGCTGCATCCTCAGTATAGCCACTCCCACCTTTGAGCCACTGCATAATTAATACACGGGTAGAACCAGGATGATTGATACCTCTCCCAATAGCTTGCAAAGCCTTACCCAAGGCACTGGTAGATTTACCCTTACCTGCACCTGTATAAATTTCAATCCCTTCAATAAACAGTTCTGCGGCTGTGGGGTGGTGGTGAGGTTTCATTTCCGAGTGCAAATCCGCAATATCTAACAATGCTTGTGGTGCAGCGCGTCCAGTCGTGATGATTTCTAATTCTTGGGGTTTAGATTTTAACGTGTTTACCACTTCCTCCACCGATAACAAACCCAAATCCAAAACCGGGTTAATTTCATCCAAAACAACTACTGAATACAACCCCGAAGCGATCGCACCTTTGGCTACATCCCAGCCCCGTGCAGCCTCAGTTCGATCAAAAGGTGTAATTTGATCATGGCCAAAAAACTCCGCTCTTCCTGTGCGAACCTGATCAATAAGATGGGGGAACCCTCGCTGTAAAGCAGTTATCGCTCCATCTTCATCATAATCCCGTTCTGGACCTTTCAAAAACCGCAGCAATAAAACCCGGCTAGAATCACTGGGTGTATTAATGCCCAAACCAATCGAGCGCAAAACCACTCCTAAAGCTGCTTGGGACTTACCTTTCCCAATACCATCATAGACGTGAATTTGACCCGTAAGCCGCTCAGAACGCACTTGCGCTGTGCGAATACCGATACCGTTTCTTGTCATATTTTGAAAAGCTATAAAGTGGCAATTCCTTATCTTAACGAAACTAGAGTCTAGAATGTGCGGTTTTTTATCTGCGTATTACAGTTTAATAAATGTATAATAAAATTAATCTAAATATCTTGACGCACTCAGATCATAAATGTCAGAAGAATGAGATAATTGCCGATTATCCGTATTCTTTCAGTTATACTCTGTACAACTAATCCCCAGATCCCCGACTTCTTGAAGAAGTCGGGGATCTAACTAACTCCTAAAATCTCCTTGTTGTTACCATTATGTCTGATGAATTATCACTACCTATAATTTTGCCCATTGGGGCGATATTTTTTGAGATCTTATTCTTACTAATTGCCATTCCCCTAGAAGCTTATATTCTGAATAGATGGCTGAAGTTTGATAAAAGAACCAGCATTTTTTATGCTATAGCCTTAAATGTTTTTTCGAGTGTAATTGGTTGGATTGTGTTTTTCACAGTCGAACCAATATTATCTATCGCTATCAAAAAAGAATTGATTAATTATGTATTTTTTAATAAACTTCAAGATCCTAGCATTGGCACAATGATAGTTTTATTGTCATTTACTATTTTTATAGCGACTTTTTTAGTGAAATTTTTACTAATGAAGATCCTCATAATTTTTATGGGAGAAGGAGGAAAAAAAACAGAAACAGAAACAGAAATCATTTCTTCACAGCAAAGAGCCAGTTATATGAATATGGCTAAGTTGCAAAATACTAATTTAATAACTGCAACCTTAATAGCCAATTCACTCAGTTACACTGCCATAACCTTCATTATCCTAATTCGCTCGCTCCCGATAAAATGATCAATATTCATCATTGCATTAATTAGAGGTAATCTCATGAACTTTTTATTGAAGGAAATACGTGGCATATTTAAATATATTCAGGATTTATTTGCAGGAGTGCAAAAATTTCTGACACCTGCTAAAGCATACTCGTGGCAAACATTAATTTATTTGAGTATTTTTTCTTGGGGAATATCATATTTTGCCCTAGGGTATATCAAAGATATTATTGCCTTTTGTGGTTGGCTATTTTTATTAGCAGGAACAGCTTGGTATACTACCGATGATCCTTTAAGAGTTCCGGGAACTTTTATGCCAGTGGGGGCAGTAACAACGGGATTTTTAGTGAGTATCTTTGCTTTTGGACACAAAGAAGGTGTATTAACACCGAATACGATAGTTATTTGGCCAACAATAGCTGCCATAGTTACAGCCATACCTAATTTCTTTGAAGGTACAGGTGGAAAATTAGCAAAAGCCAAACTTCCTAAATTACAAGATCGTCAAAAAGTTGTAGTTTTATTAGCTTGGTGTATGCTAATTAGTTGTTGGCTTCAGTTTTACTTTGTCATAGATAAATGGTTAAAAGAATATCCTAGTTTACGAGCAGATAATTTTCAAAAAAGTGCTTTTGTGATTAGATTAGAACCACCAGCCAAAAAGCCGAAAACTGGTGATTTGATCTTAAATAAATTGCAACCTTTAGTTAATCAACAAATTGCCAATAAACCTTGGTCAGAAGTGGAAAAATGGTTACTAGAAGCTAAACCGCGACTAGGAAACTTGGGGAGAAGAACGATTAATAGTAATTTAGGTCAATCTCAAGAAAGGCTATTATGGCGAGTTGAACCCCGTGTAGTCAATATTAAATCTGGATATAAACTAGATATTTTGACAATTTGGGGGGGACCTGGCGCCAACTCTCAAGGATATTACTGGAAAAAATCTTGTTTGATAGAACCATCTAACTTTGGTAAACAAACAGATAATAAAAACACCATTGCCCGTCTGACTTGCGATCGCACAAGTAAATTTATCATGGGTTCTCCACCAGCACAACAATAAGGAAGAAACAAGCAATTACTATGAATGTAATGAGAACTGTCGTCATGGCTAAGAATGTATTTCAGGAGGTGATCCGCGATCGCATCCTGTACATCATCGGTTTTTATGCCATTATCCTGGGTATTGCCTTCCGTGCCATTCCCGAATTTACTGTCACTACTTTTGATAAAATCTTTTTAGACTTTGGTTTGGCAACCATGAACGTCATTGGTTTAATTGTGGCTATATTTATCGGCACGGGATTAGTTAACAAAGAAATTGAAAAACGGACTATTTTAGTATTAATTGCCAAACCCATCAGCCGCAGTGAATTTATTGCTAGTAAATATTTAGGGTTATCAGCAGTTATCGCTGTCCTCATTACTGCAATGACAATAATTTATTTAGGATTCTTACAACTTGGTCAAGTATCCTATCCGGTTACTAGCATTTTTCTGGCTACGCTATTCATCTTTTTTCAATTATGTTTAATTACTGCCGTAGCCATTACTTTAGGCGTTTTTACCAGTTCACTGATAGCCACAGCCCTAACATTTGCAGTGTATTTAATGGGGAATGTTACTCAATATCTAGTGGCATTAGGTAAATTAAGTCAGAATCCTGCTATGGAACGCATTACCCAAAGTTTATATCTGATCTTGCCAGATTTATCTAGATTAGATTTAAAAAATGATGCTGTTTACGGTTTGCAAGCACTACCTGATACAATTACATTAATTACCAATGCGGGATATGGTTTGCTTTATAGTTTTATGTTGTTAGCGATCGCCATTATTATTTTCTTAAGACGAGAATTTTAAAATAACAAGATCCCCGACTTCTCTAAGAGGGTGTTTGAAAAGTTATGGTTGATGTATCAAATATTTTTTACCCCACCCTAACCCTCCCCTTGTAAAGGGGAGGGAACTGGATTTTTATTGTTTCCCCCCTTTACAAGGGGAAAGGGGGGTAGCAATGTGATG
>NZ_JAQMTJ010000102.1:0-33952 GCF_028330815.1 Dolichospermum lemmermannii CS-548 | reverse complement strand
CATCACATTGCTACCCCCCTTTCCCCTTGTAAAGGGGGGAAACAATAAAAATCCAGTTCCCTCCCCTTTACAAGGGGAGGGTTAGGGTGGGGTAAAAAATATTTGATACATCAACCATAACTTTTCAAACACCCTCTAAAGTCTGTTCAGAAATAAGAGAATTTTCTTCAAGAAGACTTACCTTTAAAAAAGAATCTAGTGCAGAACTTAATAAAGCAAAAATAGGTAATTCCCAATCTTTAACACAAGATATAAGGCTAACAATACTAATTCTTGATGAACTATCAGAAGTTATAGTATGTCGAGATAATATTGACGCGAGAAGTAACCAAATTACATCATTGTTGACTTTTGCTGAATCTCTTTTAATAAGTTCGCGTCCCAATACTTCTAAACATATTTCTAAGTTCCAAATTTTACCACAAATAGATATTAGACTGGAGCAAATGTATATATAAATACTACATATTTTTTACGCAATTATCAGATTTTTGTATATGAAGGATTTCAGGCGTAATTAAGAGATGCAAATCAGAGTAAATGCTGATATTGTCAGGAATACACAAGCTTTCTGTATTTTTGCAGAGTGAATAATTTATCCTAATTACAAAAAATGTATTTTATGATACAGAATATTTTTTCTCATTAAATAGAGAATTAACCAGCTTTATGAAGAAATAATTCAGAAATCAGAATTTAATTCTGATTTATTATGTAATTCAAGTTGATAAATATTCCACTTAACTAAAAGCAGGAATTATCAAATAAATTTCTGTTATTGTTCTATGTTTATTTTTGATAACCATATTGAACAGACATAACAGATTTACAACCATCAACATCAGATAAAAAGCCTAACTTAATTAGAGCTTTTCTAGCAGGAAAAACAGCAATGAATAAACGTATTCGCCCCTTGTATCGCCTTCTAGCACTAGCTATAGGTTCAATGGTCTTGGCAATTTTCGCGCCCACAGTTGTCCATGCCGCAGATCCTGTGACACTAGAATCATTAGACGCAACAACCAAACAATTACAAATTTCCATTGATACTACCTGGGTACTACTCACAGGCTTTTTAGTATTCTTCATGCAGACTGGATTTTCGATGTTAGAGGCAGGTTTGCTACGCCGAAGAGGTGTAGTAAACGCCCTATTGGAAAACTTTATTGATGCCGCTGTCACCATTCTCATCTGGTGGGGTGTGGGTTTTGGCATTGCCTTTGGTACGAGTGCTGGTGGGTTTATTGGTACAGATACCTTTTTCCTGAGTCAATTACCCGTTAATGGTGCTTTTACCAATGGTGGTGTTCCCGGAATCGCTTCTGGACTCAATGCTTATACTTTGTTCTTCTTTCAGTTTGCCTTTGCTGCTACTGCCAGTACAATTACTACCGGGGCAATGGCTGGGAGAACGGACTTTATCGGTGATTTAATTTATAGTGCCATCATGGCTGCATTCAGCTATCCCGTAGTTGTACATTGGGTATGGAACTCCAGTGGCTGGTTAGCGAAAATTGGTTTTCATGACTTTGCTGGTAGTACGGTAGTTCACACCGTTGGGGGTTGGACAGCTTTAGTTGGTGCTTTTTTACTTGGGCCACGCCCTGGACGAACTCCTTGGGGGCAGATTCCTCCAGCCCATAACTTAGGTTTGGCAGCTTTGGGAACTATGATTCTCTGGTTTGGCTGGTATGGCTTTAACCCCGGTTCAACCCTTGGTACTGGTAATCCTGGCTTAATTGGTTTAATCACCCTGAATACGTCCCTGGGGGCTGGTGCTGGGGCGTTAGCGGCGATGTTTTATCAATATAGTCGTTCACGTAAATGGGATTTAGTCTATTGTCTGAATGGTTCGTTAGCTGGTTTGGTAGGTATTACCGCTGGTTGTGCTTTTATAGCACCTTGGGCGGCGGTTGTGATTGGTTTAACTGGGGGAATTTTAGTAGTTTTGGGTATTGATATTATTGAAGCGTGCAAAATTGATGATCCTGCGGGAGCATTTTCTGTTCATGGTATTAATGGCATGATGGGTACACTGGCAGTTGGTTTTTTAGGTCAACCAGAACTGACTTTGAATAAAAAAGCTGGACTGTTTTTAGGTGGTGGTTTTGATTTGCTGGGTGTGCAGATTTTGGGCGTAGTCGCAGTATCAGTTTTCACTCTTGGTTTTGCCTTTTTAATGTTTACTGGACTCAATGCTATTGGTAAGCTGCGTGTTAATCCTGAAGCTGATAAGGTGGGGATTGATAACTATGAACACGGTGCAACTGTCTGGTCTGATTTTCATGCAGTTGAGGAGCTTTTAGAGAAGGAAAAAAATAACTCCAAAAATCCTCAAGTAAGTCCGTAGGGTTTGCGAAATCAGTTGTTGGTGGGTTAGGTGCAAGCTAACCCACCCTCCGGCTAACACAAAAACACCAACCGGAAAAAAGTGATTTTATGCTGTTGACAAAAAATTTTCAGTGTGTTATCATATAATAGACGAGGAAGAACTATTTTAAATTAATAATGAAAATAGCCAGATCCCCGACTTCTTTAAGAAGTCGGGGATCTAAATTAAATTCTATTAATTTTTAGCTGCTGGTTGAGTGCCGGGAATGGTAATATCTATTGATGTTACCTTGGCTGCTAAATCAGTTAATGGTTGTTTCATAGCAGCTTGATTTCCGACTACTAAAGTCACTAAATTCTCTGGTTTCAGGTATTTCTGTGCCACCCGTTTAACATCTGCTGCTGTAGTAGCAGTAATGGCTTTTTGATAACGAAATAGGAAATCAGCGGGATAACCATAATATTCGTATCGCATTAATCTAGATAATGTTTGGCTAGGATCTTGAAAGTTGAAAACAAAGGAGTTGAGTGTAGAGTCTTTGGCTTTATTTAATTCTTGGGTTGTGATATTTGCAGTTTGTAACCGTTTAATTTCTGTTTCCAGGGATTTAATGAATTGAACTGTGGTTTCTGTACGGGTTTGTCCTCCAGCTAGGAATGTTCCGGGGTAGTCGAAACGGGGACTCCACATTCCATATACAGAGTAAGCTAATCCTTGACGCGATCGCAATTCATTAAATAAGCGTCCCCCAAAGCCATTTAATACGCCATTCATGACATCCAAAGCTGGATAATCAGGATTGTCGAATTTTCCACCCAAATGACCAATTAAAACGCTACTTTGGGTGAGTTGGGGTTGATTAACAGAAAATACACCGCCTAAATTAGCTTGTGTGACTTGTGGTAATGGGGTTTTAGCAATTTGAGTATTTGCTTTCCAATCACCAAACTTGGCTTGAATGAGCGATCGCATTTTTTGAGAATTAAAATCACCCACAATCCCTAAAATGATCTGATTGGGGTGAAAATACTGTTGATAAAATTTCAGCAAATCCTCACGGGAAATTTTATCAAGAGTTGCATACTCAACAGTTCGGGAGTAGGGACTTTCTTGCCCATAAATTAATTTTCTCAACTCTCGACTAGCAATACTATTAGGGTTATCATTGCGACGAGCAATACCACCCCGAATTTGAGTTTTATCCAAATCCAACTTTTCCTGTGCAAAAGCCGGTTCTCGTAATACCTCACTAAATAGCCCAAATGCCATTTCTAGATCTTCACTCAGGGCTTCAAAACTAGCACTACCAGCAGCTTCTCCCATATCTGTTTCCACAGACGCAGCCCGTTGTTCTAATATCTCATTTAATTGATCAGCGGAATGCTTTTTAGTGCCACCACTTCGCAATGTAGAACCCACCAAACTAGCTAAACCTGCTTTTTCGGGTTGTTCCCAACGGCTACCTGTTCTGATCAATGCTGTACCTGTTACCAATGGTAATTCATGATCTTCCATCAAATAAACTACCAAGCCATTTTTAAGTGCATACCGCTCATACTTGGGTAATTTAATTGCGGAAACGGGGGCAAATTTTAACTCATCGTAATGCTTTGCTGTTGTTGCTGCCCAAGAAAAATTCAAATTTACGAGCAAACAAGCAACAACAATCACCAATGTGAAAACAAATCTTTGTCCCTTAGAAAAGTGGAATTTTTTGCCTTTCAAATCTAACCTCAACATATCTATCTTCAAATTTGTTAGCGTAGCTTTTCTGAAAGAGGTATTTTGAATTTTGGCGTTGCATAATTGCGGTATGAGTTATGTTTCGCGCAAAGACGCAAAGGAGCAAAGCCGCAAAGTTTGAGATTTTAATGACTATCAGCAACACCTAAATTTTTACCCTGGTTGTTTGGATAACAACTTCCCAACTATGCGATTTTCTGGTGTAAATGTGGCTTGGGCGACTCTTTGAATATCTTCAGGAGTGACTGCGGCAATTTTTTCTAATTGCCCAAATAAATTGCGCCAAGAACCGGTTTTGACTTCATATTCCAACAACTGTTGTGCCATACCTGAGTTAGAATCAAGGCTGCGTAATAATCCGGCTCTTGCTTGGGTTTTTATTCTTGCTAATTCCACCGCAGATACAGGTTCTGTTTTCAATTTATCAATTTCTTGGCGTAAAGCGATCGCTACTTGATCGACTGTTTTCCCAGGAGATGTGAGAGCATAAAAGAAGATGAGATTAGGATATTTATCCCCTGGAAAGCCACTAGAACCTTGAGCATTTAGGGCTAAACTTTGTTTTTCTACCAAAGACTTAAACAGTCTTGATGTTCTGCCGTCACTCAATAAACTGCCAATTATTTCATAAACTGCATTATCAGGATCAGTAACGGCAGGACGATGATAACCTTCTAAATACCAAGGTTGAGTAGCTAATTCTAAAGTAACTTCTCTAGTGGCAGTTTGTTGGGGTTCTCCAGGTAGTTTTTGTTGGGGTTTGGGTTTAGCTGCATAACGCCCAAAATAAGTTTGTGCCAGTTTTTTGACTTCAGTGGGATTGACATCTCCCACAATTGCAATTGTTAAATTACTGGGAGCATAATAAGCATCAAAAAACTTCTTAACATTCTCTGGTGTTAAGTTGCGAATATCTTGATCATAACCAATTACTGGTCGGCGGTAAGGATGAACTTTGAAAGCAGCATCTATGAATTTTTCCACCATTTGTCCGATAGGAGAATTTTCCACTCGCAGCCGTCTTTCTTCCAAAATTACTTCTTTTTCTTGATAGAATTCCCGAAATACAGGATCTAAAAAGCGATCTGATTCTAAAGACATCCACAATTCTAATTTATTAGCCGGAAAGCTGTAAAAATAGCGAGTAGCTTCGGAGGAAGTAGTTGCATTTAAACCCACACCTCCAGCTTGTTCAACAATTTGCCCCATTTCGTTTTGTTTAACTAATTTGATGGCTTGGGATTCTACTGATTTAAATTCAGTTTCTAACCGCGCTATTTCATCTTTTTTACTATTAGCTTTTGCAGTTTTGATTTGGTTATCTAGCTGTTCTAACTTGGCTAAAAGTGGTGCTTCGGCTTTATAGTCTGTAGTCCCGATGCGTTTTGTGCCTTTAAATGCTAGATGTTCAAGAAAGTGGGCTACTCCTGTTTGTCCATCTGGTTCATCAATCCCACCGACATCAGCATAGGTGAGAAAGGAAACTACTGGGGCTTGATGTCTTTCTAAAACGATGAATTTCAGTCCATTATCCAGGCGAAATTCTGTGAGACGATTAATTACTTGTTCTAGATAAGGTTGAATGGAACTTTGGGATTTTTGCAGGGCTAAAGCTGTTTCTGGGATCAATCCTCCACTAAATACCATTAATGCCAAAGTGGTGGCTAATAGCCGCCGGAATGGGGAATTTTTAACGTTACCCATGAAGAAATTTAAAATTGTCTGGTGCATAAGCAAAAGTTAAAGTAAATTTACATTACTTGAGAAATAGACTACTTAACAAAAAGAGAGTTATCTTCCATTAAGCTTTTTGTATTTTTAGCATTTGATGTTGCACAATAGGGCTACGAATCTTGTTTTAAATATATCAAAATAACTACTATGCGGATTTTTAGTTCTCCTCCATCATCAGAAATGCAGACGCGTACACGCATTTTGCAAGCAGCACAACGATTGTTTGCAGCCAAAGGGTTCGAGGGAACTACAACCCGTGATTTAGCACAAACCGCAGGGGTAGCTGAAGGAACTCTCTTTCGTCATTTTGCCAATAAAAAAGCAATTTTGGTGGAAGTAGCTACTAGCGGCTGGGTAGATATTCTCACAGATTTGCTGACAGAACTCAGCGAAATGGGTAGCTATAAGGCGATCGATCAAGTTATGCGCCGGCGGATGTGGAATTTACAAAAAAACGCCGATATCATGCGCGTTTGCTTTATGGAAGTGCAATTTCATCCAGATTTGCGCGATCGCATTCAAACAGAAGTTATTGATAAAATGACAGATGTTGCTGAAGCATTTTTTCAAACCGCAATAGATAAAGGCATCTATCGTCAGATGGATGCCAAACTTGGAGCTAAAGTTTTTTTAGGTTTATTTGCGATCGCCGGTTTCTCCGATCATACCCTCATAGAACCCAACGCCTCCCCCCAAGAAATGCAAAAAATGGCGGAGGGACTAGCGGATATTTTCCTTAACGGTGTCTTAGCAAAAGAATAGGCAGGAGGCAAGAGGCAAGAGGCAATAATAATTATTACCACTTACCACTGTACGGGCGAAGCATTTGGAGAACTATTTTTGACAATGACCGATAATTTATCTTCCAAATGCTTCGCCCCTACTGACTAATTACCCATTGCTTGCGCTTGATGACTCCACTGTTGCACCAATTCAACTGCTGGACACAAATCCCGGTTATGCAATGTTGCTACTTGCAAACGCATAACTTGTCTATGTAATCTGTGAGTCGGAGTTTGGGCTAATTGGGCTATGGAAATAACCCCAGAGTGAAGCAATATACCGCAATACTGAGTTCCTACACTGGGAACACGGGCTAAACCTGCCAAAACAACCCATTTATTCACAGAATGGATATTTACCTGTAATTTACCCGCTAATACTATTCTCTCTTCTGGAGTTTTTCCTCTATTAATTAATTCTTCTGTGGTATTAATGCCACAATTCTTTAATTGAGCTTGATCTTCTGCACTCAATCCTGGTAAATCTTTTACAGGCCAATCGGATTTTTGAAGTAAATTTCTATTAGCTGCACGGTTAATGGTCATTTTTTGAGTTTTTAGTATGGGTTAATTTATGTAAAAATTCAGTATTTACAGGGATTTCTCCTTCTGAACTCTAACATTTTTATCAAATCACCATCCCTCTTTAGGACGGTATTACTAACATTATCACCTATAAAAAATGGAAACCCCAATTTATTTACTGCTCAACTTCCTGCATTAAAGGAGGTTCACAGTCAATAATGCCCGATAAGTGTCATCTGAAATCTAAAAATTTAATTACAAATATTAACTTAATCCTTGTCTACTAAGATCCCCAACTTCTTTAAGAAGTCGGGGATCTGCGGGATCTCATATATTCTTAACCTATAGTTAATTTTCCTTGCATTACTGTTACAGCTTGTCCAGATATAAAGACGCGGTTTGCTCCAGGATAGTACACTTTGACTACTCCACCCCGACTAGAAGCTTGATAGGCTAAAAATTCATCTTTTCCCAATTTATCCCGCCAAAATGGGGCTAAACAACAATGTGCCGCACCTGTTACCGGATCTTCATTAATCCCTAAAGTGGGGGCAAAAAAGCGGGAGACAAAATCATATTCCGAGTCAGAATCAGCAATGCTAGTAACGATAATATCAGCCTTAGTGAGAGTTTTCATCTGTTGCAAATTCGGCTGCATTTCTCTGATTAATTGCTCAGATTCTACTTCTACTAAATAGCCGAGAGAATTTTGGACAACAGATTTACAATTCACTCCTAAAACTTGACTTAATTCTGGAGGTGATTCTACAGATTGAGAAAGATTCACCGGAAAATCTAACTGAATCCAATTATTTTCTAGTTTCGCTGCAAGTACACCACTTTTTGTATAAAAACGCGCTTCTTGATTTGGTAATAAATGCCCTTGTGACCATAATACATGAGCGCTGGCTAAGGTAGCGTGTCCACACAAGGGAACTTCTACCGTCGGAGTGAACCAGCGCAAATTGAAACCGTCATCTTGTTTAATTAAAAAAGCGGTTTCTGATAGATTCATTTCCTGGGCAATATTTTGCATCCATGCTTCAGATTTTGGACTATCTAAAACACATACAGCCGCAGGATTTCCTTTGAATGGAGTATTAGTGAAAGCGTCTACTTGAGTAATAATTTGGGTCATTTGTAAACTATCTAAATCTATGATTCTGTGTGAGATTTTAGCCATTGTTCTAAATCGTTAATATCTCCAAAATCTAATAATGCTTCTCCCAGGTCTTCTAGCTGTGCTATTCTCAAGCTGTTAATACTTTCGATGTAGCTATCATTCAATTTTCCAAACCGTTTCGATAATATTCGCAGCAGCAAGTTTTTCTCACCTTCTTGTCTTCCTTCTTGTCTTCCTTCTTGTCTTCCTTCTTGTCTTCCTTCTTGTCTTCCTTCTTGTCTTCCTTCTTGTTCACCCTCCTTTTTAGCTTCTTGATATACCCTTGTTTGCTTAATATCACTCACTAAAAACATGGCTTCTATCTCCTGACGACTTAATTGTGAAAACTTTGACATCAAAACACTTTCCAGTAATTCTATAATACCTTGTCTTTCACTATCATTGCTAACTTCTGTCTTTGTTCTTGCCATTAAGGTTTTCACCAATTCCTGTGATTGGTTTTCTTTACTGACAATTAATTCAATTAATCCCATCCCTATTGACCCTGATGGTATTTCATCTAAATAAATTCGTTTGATTCGACCACTATTGACTAATTCTTGTTGGTAATTAGTTAATTTCTCTACATCCAAACTCCGTTTCGCAAATAAAGCTACTGCTTGCCAATCTTGTTCGGGTTTATATTGATTGAGATAAATGTTGATTTCTGTAATTAATTCCCAGTAAAACTCTGGTTTGTTTTGAAATTGCACCTCGACAAAATAAATGGGTTTTTCTTCACTATTTGGCATAAATATCCCATCAAATCGAAAGGCTTTTTCTTTGACTTCTACCGAAGTAAATTGATAACCTGCCGCATTTTCTGGGGGTTGTCCCAGTAGTTCAAATAATAGAGTATGGAAGGTGAGGAAGATTTGGTAGAATATGGTATCTGTGTGCATTATTGATGATTTAATTCTGAGTTGGTAGCTTCTGCTAAATGTTTAATTAGTGTAGACTGAGGTAATGGTCCATGCAAGTGATTCCAAGGTAGAATTTTCTCAGTTGACCAATTACTATGAACATAAAAATCTAAGTCGGGAATTTGTCCTTTTAGTTGTTTAAAAGCCCGTTTGTAACTTCCCAAAGAGTCACCAAAATCGCGGGTTAATTCTAATAATTGAGAAAGTCGGCGATCGCCTCTCGACAACAAAGCCTGTATAATTGACCAATTATAGCTTTCTGGTCGAAATTCTATCCCTTGGGGTTTAATTTGCTTTTGTAATAACTGTAACCGCTTTTCTGCTTGCTTATTAACCCCAAACCATTGAAATGGTGTATGTGACTTGGGTACAAATGTGCTACAGCCCAACGTTAACCGTAAACCAGGCGCAGCTTTTTTGACACTTTGCATCATTTTTACAGTTGCGTCTATATCTTCTGCTTCTTCCCCAGGAATTCCCACCATTCCATAGAGTTTTAAACTAGACAAACCACCAGCTTTTGCATTGATAGCGGCTTGGATAATTTCATCATTATCCAATTTTTTATTGACAATTTTCCGAACTTTTTCCGAACCACTTTCGACAGCAATTGTTAATGATCTTGTATCGCGTTTTGCCAAAGTTTCAGCTAATTTAACAGTAACTGTATTGGTTCTCACCGACGCGACACTTAACCGCACATCATCATATTTTGGTTGACTAATATAATCTAATAATTCTGTAAATTCTGGATGTTGAGTAACAGAAGCCCCCAACAAACCCAAACGATTTGTAACTTTTAAACCCCGTTCAATTCCCGGAATTAAAGAATTTTCTAAACTCGCAGTTCTAAAAGGTAAAGTTAAATAACTAGCTAAACAAAAGCGGCACATTTCGGGACAACTTCGCACCACTTCCACCATATAAATATTTTCCCAAGCAGCTTTTTCTGTGACAACAGTAGAAGCAGAAAGAGTATTTCCTCGGTAAGTTTGCTTTTGGATAATTGGGGGAATTTCCGATGAAATAGGATTAATTGATTTTATTTCGCCATCTGGTGTGATATATTCAATTACATATAAACTAGGAATATAAATTCCCGGAACTTGGGCTAAAGTTTTTAACTGAGTTTCTCTATCAGCATTTCTGACTTTTTTATAAGTATCTATAAAATCACCCAGCAGATTTTCACCATCTCCCAATAAAATCACATCAAAAAATTCAGCATAAGGTTCAGGATTAGCTGTGAGAACTGGTCCACCACCAAAAATTAAAGGATGATTTTGATTGCGAGAATTAGCCCGAATCGGAATTTCTAAAGATTCCAAAAGATTAAAAATATTCACATAATCTAATTCCCAAGACATAGAAAAACCTAATAATTCTGGATGTCTAGGAAGTTGTTCCCGAATATCAGTAAATAAGCGACTTACCTGCAAATCATCACGCATAGCCAGAGTCGCCCATACCACCTGATAACCCAGACTAGTTATCCCCACCGTATACTCATTAGGAAAGGCGAAAATTACGGGAATAGCATCGTGATTGGGGGTTGCGGGCGTAAACAGAAGGCGTTCAGAGTTAAATACAGATGATGTCACAGTTTTTTTAGTAGAGTTATCTATATTTAATTTTAAGCCATAGAATAATCAAGTTAAAACATAATGTCACCGCGTTGGCGAGAATAACTGGGAAAGCACCGAGGATAATCCCATAGACTAACCACAGAAACAAACCACTCATGAAGACAATCAGCATCACATAGGAGACATCTTTCGCTGATTTTGTGCGCCATATTTGCAACATTTGTGGGAGAAAGGCGATAGTAGTTAATGCCCCTGCAACTAATCCTAAAATGGTAATAAAATCCATGTTTAATAATATATCCTGATTTTAGAGATTATACTCCATTAATTGCAGATATTTAGGCAAATAGTAGAAATTGACAGTTGAAATTTTTGTTAGATCATGTTATTTGAATCTTAATTTCGGAAAAAATATTATTTGTGAGTTATTGTTTTGATAATAATTTGGGCATTCTATAAGAATAGTTATCAATTGCAATCTCTAATTGGCGAGGAATTGAAGATGAAACGATACATACCATTTTTTGTTATTGGTTTTATTCTTTTTATAACTTTGGGGGATAAGGTTTTACCCGGTGAGTTAGGGAAATCCAGCGCTCAAACCCGGATAGCCTTGAATAATTTTGCTCTTAACTTATTTCCTACTATTAAGCGTCCCAAAAACCCCAATACCCGCACAGAAAAAGCAGTAGAAGACCTAGAACAAAAAAGGTAGAAATATCAATCAACTTGCGGACAATCATCCCATAAAGTTGTAATTTCTCTTAAACTCTGATGAGTGCCATTACCTAAGATTAAATGATCTAAAATGGAAATAGCTAAAAGTTCCGCACCGGCTAATAATTGACGAGTCAATTCTATATCTGCTTCACTGGGTTCTAAACTCCCTGAAGGATGATTATGGGCAACTATTACCCTGGTAGCACCTTGACGAATAACTTCTCGAAAGATATCACGGGGAGAGGCTAACGTTTCCGTCGCCGTCCCAATTGTAATTACCTTTGTGCCTAATAACTTATTTTTCACATCCAATAATAGCACGGCAAATCTTTCTTGATTTTGCCACATCAAGTCTTGACTCAGCACCGCAGCCGCAGCAATGGGACTATCAATCACTGTTCCGTCGGAAGGACGAGATAAAAAAGTCCGTTTACCCAATTCAATTGCAGCGAGGATAGTTGTCGCTTTTGCTGGTCCCACACCGGGAATTTCCATTAATTCAGCGGGGGAGACATTTCGTAAAGCAGCTAAGGGGTCACACTGACCTTTACCCAATTGCTGTAATATATATTGCCCTAAACCAACTGCTGAGAGTTTACCAGGTCCTTGACCAGTACCCAGCAAAATAGCGATTAATTCCGCTGTAGCTAAAATCTTCGGTCCGTGAGTCATTAACCTTTCACGGGGGCGTTCATTTTCCGGTAAGTCGGCTATTCTCAGGCAATAAGTCATACCAATTGGGAATTTTGAATTGGGAATAATTGTCATAGCATTTAGCTATCAGCTATCAGCTATCAGCGAAAAGCAGAAATAGCAAATAGCAAAGAAGAGGAGGTATTGATTTAATTACCTGTGTTTCAGATTCTAAGGCTGATTGCTGAGGACTGGGGGCTGAATGCTAACTCATTATTTATCCCTTATTTTTGGACACAATTATTCCTTTTTGACAATATCTTTAATTTTTGTAGATACTACCCGGAATTACTTATTGGTAAATTTGCGTAGCTTTGAGCATATGGTAAGTGATAATTAACTGAGTCAGGGCGAGAGGATAACTTTGCAGTGTTTCTCCAGTTGTACCTGCAATTTTACCCAATTCTGGATTACTTTCGCGATCGCACACACTATTTAAATGCGGCATATCGTTACACATAATCCGTTCGATTTTATTCACCTGTTCCAAAGTAGCATGACCGTCAACCTCTAAAACATCCACCGGTTTTCCCATATCTCTATCCAATCCCAAGCGGATAGCTGACTGGGTATCACTATGACCAGCGTGAATAATTTCCGTAAAATCAGGGTGGGGAATGGAAGGACGCAACACCAAGCGCACATTTAAACGCCCACTAGTGTTATCAATTTCATCATTGGGAGGATAGAAACTGACCACAATATCAGACCATTGCCGCTGAGGACGGATATACTGTTCCGAATCTGGTTCGCGCTTATCTAACTCCGCTAATACCTGTTCTGGAGTATAACCGCGTTTTTGAGTATCCCGTTTCACCTTCCAATCAGCGCGCAGTGGTTCAGGAGGGGCAAGATAAACCTTGACATCATAAGCATCACGGGCTGCACGGGTAGAATAACCTAGTAACCCTTCAATAATCACAAACTTAGTGGGTTTGATATATTGCGGCGGTTCAAAAGTCCCTGTGGAGTGGCTGTAAACCGGCTTGAGAATCGCCTGTCCTGTCCGTAGCAGCGATAAATGTTGCTGCATGATATCCAGATAGTTACAATCAGGATGGAGTGCCGTAATGCCGATTTCTGCCCGTTGTGTGCGATCGTAACGGTGGTAATCGTCTGTACAGATTATAGTCACATTTTCTGGACCTAGTACCTGAGCAATCCCTCTAGTCAGAGTTGTTTTCCCCGCAGCACTATCACCAACAATACCCAGAATAATTGGACGGCTCATGAATACCCCCTCTGACGCGAGTAAGTTTATAGAATAATCTTCAATTTTAGAGGGCAATAAGCACTTTCTTCAGAAAATCTTATCTTTGCAACATCTCTACACAAACTCCCTGGATTTTAATTACTCCCCACCAACAACATCCGCGTTTCTATTGCTTCCCATGTTGCAGGTGATACCCGCACCGCTGCTTCTTTGCATTGGATAATTAGGAAATTGGCGTAAAGATAATTATCTAAAGCCTTGACTTCTTCTTTAGATAAATCAATCATTTCTGGGGTGAGATTAAAACCATTGAGTAATGTTTCTATCAATGTTTTAGCAAAAGCTTGATGTATTTCTTTTGGTTGTTTATCATCAGGTATTTTAGCTTTTAGTGCTTCTAGTTGAGTACGTAACACAGTAAAGTTGAGTTTTTGATTAAAGATTTGTAATTTCTCAATGCTACTGATGTAATCAATGATCTTGGCGTTGGCGTTGGCGTTGGCGAGGGCGAGGGCGAGGGCGTAGGCGTTGGCGATCGCAACTGCACGTTTCCCAACTGGTTTATAATCACCTTGAGATCCTACTGTGACATTTTCCGCCCAATTTAATAAATCCTGTAATTTTCCGGTATTGATATATTTTTGTACTTCCTTTTCCATGAATAACAACAAATCATCTGTACCACGCCGCATGACTCCAGCAACTAACAAAAATACCTCTTTCCAACGTTTATCTGTCAGATGTTCAGTCACTAATTTTTCAATTAGACGATGATCATCAATATATTGGGCTGTTAAATATTCCTGTAGGGTTAAATGAGAAAAAGAAAATACATCTCTAGCACGTTCTACTAAAATTCCCTGTTCAATGGTAATAGCATCTAATATTTTTCCAGGGTCTAAATTTTTTGGTGCATTAACATTACTAGCTAGAGACTTTTGAATTTGATTTAAAACTTCTTGCTGAGAAAAAAATAGCTTATTTGCTGCGAAATTATTATAAGCTATTTCCGCTAACATAATTTTTTCTAAAGTAATATCTATTTGGCGAGAAATTGGTTGATTTGGTAATCTTTTTTCTGCTGACCATTTTTCCAATAAAATATTTAAACCATCAAAATATAATGTAGCTCGATTTTCCGGTACATATTGAGATTGATCATACGTCAAGCAAAGAAAAGTTAATAATAAAGGAGTTCTGGCTAATTCTTTAGTAGCTTTTTCACTTTTAATTTTATTCCAGCATTTATTCGCAGTTCCTAATTGTTTATCTACTTCTGAATAAAACCAGTTATTAATAAACTGTTGAATTTGTTGATCATCAAAGTCTGCAATAATAAATTCTTTGAAGTTATTGAACTTTTGGCGATAAGCAGCAGTACGGCAAGAAATAACAAATTTATTTTGTTTATATTGTTTAACAAACTCTTGTATTTTATCAATTACTAATTTAAAGTTTTTATTAGGTACTTCGTCTAAACCATCTAATAAAATCAATAATTGTCCTTGCCGTAATACTTGATTAGTAAATTCTTTTGCCATTGGCAATTGACATGATATAAATTCTTGCTGAATAATATCGTAAATATCAACTTTATCTGTAATAAATTGTTTTAGTTCTAGTAAAGCAGGAATATATTCACCTTCAACTTGACCAGATTTACCTTTGAGTGCTTCTAGTCCTATTTTTCTTAGAAAAGTAGATTTACCTGCACCCGGTTGTCCCAATATCATTAAATGTGCATATTGGTTAGCAATTGTTATTCCATTTTGTCTTGCAGATTTTTCATTAGTCAATCTGCGACTACCATTTTGGCGATAATTTTCTTCTAATGCTGTTACTGATTCAAAATTCCGAATATCATCAGTTTGTAAACATTGGACTTCTGTATAAATATCATCTAAATTTACAGATTGTGACATTCCTAAAACTCGCAACCGATTATATCGCTTGTGATAGTTAAGAATGTATTGTTTAGATGCTTGATAAATTGATTTTTTGGTTTTCTGATCTAAGTCAATTCCTAACATATTAATATACAATTCAGCAAAATGATTAACTGCTTCATCCGGTGCAACTTCTGGTAATCCCACCAATTGATCTAAACTAACATTATTTACGCCAGATAATTCTAATGAATTTAATATATCTATTGCTGAACCTTCAACAACTACAACACGGCTCATTGTGCCACCGACAGGTTTTAAAGACAAGTTTTGTAACTCTTGAATTGTGTCACCTATAACCTGAGAAAGTTGATTTTTTCGCCGTTCAATTAATGCTTGTCTATAAGCAATAGATGAAGAAAAATTCCCAGGTTCAAGCATTGGCAATGCTTGACTATTCCTGAGTTGATTTTCATCACCCAAGGTCATAATTACCCGCATTTTTTCATCACCCCTTGCATTCATTAACGCTTCTTCCAGCAAAGGGTCAATTTTACTAATTTGGTCTTCTTTAAGGTTCATATAGTGTAGTTGGTATTTGAACTAAACCTTGACCTTGACGTTGCTGATTTGCTCCCAAATCTTGACAAGATGTCAAAATTTCATTTAATAAATCTAGCACCGACATACTTTTATTATACCGTTCTAATATTAACGCAGCCACACCAGAAACTATAGGTGTGGCCATAGATGTACCATTCCAAGCTTCATAACCTCCTCCTAGAACCGATGAATAAACACCTTCTCCTGGTGCAACTAAACAAGGAACATTATAAGATTGATAGTTAATTGTCATAGTAGTATTACCGCTAAAAGATGCAACTTGATGTCTATTGTTGATAGCACCTACAGAAAGTGAACCTTTACAGTTACCAGGTGTACGAGAACGGTTGAATCCTTCATTACCTACCGCACAAATAGGAAGTACACCTACAGTTATTAAGTCATCAATTAAGGAACTAAATAGCTCAAAATAACCTGATGGTAATGAAAGTTCACCCGCAGAAAGATTGATAATATTAATTTCTGGTTGTAGTGCTAACCAATTAAACCAAGATATCCAATCTGTTAAATTACATATACCGTTCGGAAACATAATACTGTTGATGATTTTTGCTTCGGGTGCAACACCAACTTTATTTCCACAAATTAACCCGGCAACATGAGTACCATGTCCATGTGTATCTTCAAATGGTACGGGTTGGATTTCTTGTGTTCTGGGATTTAAACTATAAGATTCAATTATTTTACCTTTTATTTCTGGGTGGTTTGCGTCTATACCAGAATCGAGAACTGCAACAGTTATTCCTTTACCTGTGCCTGTAAATCCTTGCTGACGGGCTTTAAGAAGAGATATAGCTTCTAAATGCCAAAGATCATCTGTTGTCAGAGTGGTTTTAGCACCTGCTATACTTCTTTCTGGTTTAATTAATTCTATTGGCAAATCCCGTAAAATTAAAGCATTAGGTAAATCTTGCCGTAGTTGTTCAACTTCTTCATCAGGTATATCAACAATTTTAGCACCTGTAATATTTGAATGAGTTGGATATTCGCTAATTGTATCTGTATCTTCCAAATAACTAATTATTTCTTGATATCCAGAATCTTCTTGCCAAAAATTCACCACTTCTGCAACTTGTGAGGGACGACTTTCGGGAGTGAATTTTCTCGATGCTAATTTTAAAGAACGTGCTACCGATGTCGTCTTAGGACGAATAATATAAACAGTCATCAAGAACCCTTCAACCAACTATTGTTATGCAACATACTAACATATTAGCAAAATAATCGGCTTTAAAAGAGAATTGAGGGGTTGACATTTGATTTTAAATTTGTTATTATAGTCTTGACGAGGAAGAACTATCATAAAATAATTAATAAACATAAATCATGTCAAAACAGACCCTGGGTTTAGAACAAAACCTATACGATTATTTGCTTTCAGTTTCCCTGCGCGAACCAACTATTTTAACCCAACTGCGTCAAGAAACCGCTCAAATGCCAATGTCCCAAATGCAAATATCTCCTGAACAGGGGCAATTTATGGCATTGCTGGTAAAACTGATAGGAGCAAAAAAAACTGTAGAAGTAGGTGTATTTACTGGCTATAGTTCCTTAGTAGTAGCGTTGGCTTTACCCGCAGATGGTAAAATAGTCGCCTGTGATGTTAGTGAAGAGTATACCAGTGTAGCTCGACGTTATTGGCAACAAGCGGGAGTAGAGGATAAAATTGACTTGCATATTGCCCCAGCATTGGAAACATTAGATAAGTTATTGACAGCAGGGGAAGCGGGAACTTTTGATTTTGCCTTTATTGATGCTGATAAAGGTAACTATAATAATTATTATGAGCAATGTCTTGAATTAATTCGTCCCGGTGGATTAATTGCCATTGATAATGTGTTGTGGTCAGGTAAAGTTGCAGACACAGAAATACAAGATAATCAAACTAATAAAATTAGGGCTTTGAATCGCAAATTACATCAAGACTGCCGAATTACCCTAAGTATAGTTCCCATAGCCGACGGATTAACCTTAGCTATGAAAAATTAGTCCGAATAGATAGCGCAGGAATCGCGCTTAGTCCTATTTATAGCTAGACTAAGAATATAACTTGAAAATATCAAATACAATGTCCAATCATCCTTCAGTTATAAGTGTCTCTTCTGAAATTATGAGTGGTACTCCTGTTTTCACGGGAACAAGAGTTCCTATACAAACACTCTTAGATTATTTAAAAGCAGGAGACTCAATAGATGATTTTTTAGATGGTTTTCCCACTGTTACTAGGGAACAAGTCATTACATTCTTAGAAGAAGCAGGAAAAGAAATGATTAACAAGGTAGCTTAAAATGAAACTGCTTCTAGATGAATGTATTGACCGCAAGTTAACTAAGGAATTTGTAGGTTATGAAATCAAAACAGTTCCGCAAATGGGATGGGCAGGAACTAAAAATGGTAAACTACTAGCTTTAGTAGAACAGGAATTTGATGTTTTTATTACGGTTGATAGAAATTTATCTTTTCAGCAAAATTTGTCCCAGTTTAATATTGCTGTAGTTGTTTTACAAGCATCTTCTAATAGATTAATTGATTTAAAACCTTTAGTTCCAAAGATTTTAGATATTTTATCTACATTAGTGAAAGGTCAAGCTGTAGTTGTTAGTCTTGAATAATAATGAACTGAAATAAGATCCCCGACTTCTTTCTGGATCTTGTAAATACATTATAAATTAATCTCAGAAGTCGGGGATCTGGATATTATAATTTTCTAAATCTCCAACTTATCACCCCGAATTGAATAATCTAATAACTCCATTGGGTGCATGACAGAAATAGTTTTCCCCTGTAAATATTTACTAATCTGCAAACTACAACCAGGATTAGGAGAAGCAATTAAATCAGCGCCAGTATTTAATAAATTCTGGGCTTTTTGTTTACCTAATTCTTCCGCAACTTCCGGTTGTAACATATTATAAACCCCCGCGCTACCACAACACAAAGCCGCGTCTATGGGTTCTTTTAAAGTCACACCGGGAATTTGTTTTAACAGTTGACGAGGTTGGACACTAATTTTTTGACCATGTAATAAATGACAAGCATCTTGATAAACTAAAGTGAGATTTTTATCAGTCAAAGGTGAAAGTTTAGCTGTTAAACCCACATTAGCTAAAAACTCCTGTGAATCCTTAACTTTCGCGGCAAATACTTTAGCTTTTTCCGCATATTCTGGATCATCTGCTAAAATATGACCATATTCCTTCAAAGTATGACCACAACCAGCAGCATTGATAATCACAAAATCCACATGAGTATCAGCAAAACTATCAATCATTTGTCTTGCTAAAACCTTCGCTTGTTCCGTTTGTCCTTGGTGTTCAGGAAGCGCAGCACAACAACCTTGAGATTTAGGAATTACCACCTCACAACCGTTCGCAGTTAAAACCCTTACCGTCGCTTCATTGACACCAGAGAAAAACAACCTTTGCACACATCCTAAAATTACACCAACCCGATATCTTTTTTCACCCTTAGCTGGGATGATATCTGGTAAATTATCCTGAAAAGATTTAAGAGTAATTTCCGGTAAAATAGATTCCATAGCAGCTAACCGGGGAGATATGGCTTTAATTAACCCAGTTGCTTGTAATACCTTAGAAATTCCTAACTTTTGATAAACTAATAAAGGAAAAAGTAAAATTCTTAAAAGATCAGGATTAGGAAACAGAGAAAAAATTAATTGTCGAACCAACTTATCAGGTAAACTGCGATTATAATTTCTTTCCACCTGATGTCTAGTAGCCGAGATCAACTTATCATACTGCACACCAGAAGGACAAGTAGAAACACAAGCTAGACAACCCAAACAAGAATCAAAATGTTCAACAGTAGCCGTATTGAGAGCAATTTCCCCCTCATTAATAGCATCCATTAAATATATCCGTCCCCTGGGAGAATCCATCTCCTTACCTAATACCCGATAACTAGGACAAGTAGACAAACAAAAACCACAATGAACACAACTATCAATTAACTTAGGATCAGGTGGATGACTTCCATCAAAACCCTGCAAATTCTTAATACTAGCAGTATTATTCACCGAACCTTCCGAAACTTGCATTTATATTTCTCCCCTCTTAACCTCTGTGACCTCTGCGCCTCTGCGGTTCGTTTTTAATTAAAACTTAAATCCCACCCACAAACCGACCAGGACTTAAAATAAAATTACCATCAAACTGTGTTTTAATTCCCCGCATTACTGCCAAAGCATTACCATTATACCCCCAAACATCAAACCTTTCCTTCAACTCAACAGGTGCAGATAAAATACTTAAAAAACCAGAATTTGCTGCACATAAATTTCGCAAAGGCAAAATTTGATCTTGATTTTCTAAACGGACTAAACCCAAACCACTGCTAATATGAATTAAACCAATATCTACTTGATTGATAATTTTCACCGCAGCAGTTGGTAATACTCCTACTTTGCAAGTAATTGAAGATTCTGGATTAGAAAAATGTATTTGTTCCGGCAATCTTTGCCATAAATCAGCTTCTTGATTTTCTGAATAAATTACCCCATTTAAACCTAATTTTTCGCCAATTGCTAAAAGTCGTTTTGACTGTTCTTGGACACTTTCACTAATATTTTGAAAGCGGGTAATTAATCCTATTCCTGTTCCCAAATCTAAATTAGTAACTAACTTACTTGATAATAAATCAACTTGAGTTGGTGTTAATTCCGAACTTTGTAAAGTTCTCACTGCTTGGGATATAGCTTCAGGTTTTCCAGTTAATATCACAGTTTGCGAAGTTTCAGGAATGGGATAAACTCGAAAAGTGACTTGGCTGATAATTCCTAATGTCCCGTAAGCACCAGTAAATAATTTCATTAAGTCGTAACCAGCCACATTTTTAACGACTCGTCCCCCAGCTTTGGCGATTTGACCATCTGCGCGGATAAAAGTTATACCTAGAAGTTGGTCACGCACACCACCATAACGTTGCCGCAGAGAACCCGTATCGGCAGTAGCAACCATACCACCAATAGTAGCAGAATTAGGAAAAGCGGGATCAAGTGCTAAAAATTGGTGATGTTTAGCTAAAATCTCCTGAAGCTGGGCAAATTTCATCCCTGCTTCGACAGTGACAGTTAAATCACCTACAGCGTGTTCTATGAGTTGGTTAATGCGTTCGGTGCTGACAATAATATCAATATTTTTAGCTAAACCACCCCAATTGATTTTACTACCGCTACCACAGCTTAGAACACGCCATTTGTGACTGTTGGCAGTGGTGATAACGGCGGCTAATTCTGCTTGGCTATGGGGATAAATGACACAACTAGGCTGGCTTTTGGGGTCTATTCCTTGTTGGATATTATGCTGTTGGGTGGGGCTGAGATTTTCCCAGGATATAACGGCGTTTTCGGTGCTGATAATAGAAGTTAAGGTAGATGCTATTGAATTCATTAGTCTCTTTTTTATTCTTAATTTAATATGAATTATATTTTGCGTAAAGCTAAGAGGTTATCTCGTTCCCAGTCTCTGACTGGGAATGCCATGATGTAGGCTCTGCCTAATTGTATTATTAAAGGCAGAGCCTTATAGAATTCATTCCCATACAGAGTATGGGAACGAGAGATATTTCAAAAATAAGTGTAGGGGTTTAGCACTGCTAAACCCCTAACCATGCGACTAAACTCGCTAAATCCCAACTACTAATCTCAGTTGATTCTAGAAAGTGAAGGTAGTCCGTAAAGTACCAACGTACTCGGTGCTATTCTTGTCGTTATGCTCAGGATTGAAGATTACCAATACACCAGGAGTAACAAGGATATTATCAGAAAGCTTTATCTTGTAAAGACCTTCTGCATGATAAGAATTGCTTGATTCTCTACCTGTAGTTTTTAGTGTGCTGAGAACTGATTTCCCACTTACTGTAGCTTCAGAGATTTTAGGTGATTGACCGAAGATCAAACCCAAGGTGTTACCTTCTTTAAGGAAGTCTTTAATACCTAATGTAGTAGCCCAGTACCGTGTCTCAGTGCTTGCTGAAGAACTAGCTTTTAATGTACTAGCTGTTGTATAACCTGCTGAACCGCCTAATGTGATTTTAGCACTAGGTTGCAAGCTAACTTGTACACCATAGTGGTTAGCTTCAATTGCAGTAGCAGTAACACCAATAATGCTAAAAGGATTATTAGCAACAGCACTACCTGTACTTCCGAAGAGGTTAAAAGCGTTATTTTGATATGAGTGGGCGTAGGTTAGACCAAGGTTGATGGCTTTAGTAGGCTTCAAAGCTAACTGACCAAAGATGGTATTGTTACCAGCAAATAGTCCTTTTCCTGGGGATGGATCATTTGCATTATTATCTCTACCTGTTGCAAAATAAGCTCCACTCAATGCTAATTTATCATTAGGAGTCACATTAACAGTGATACCTGCGCCATCATTTGCTTGACGATAAATAGGGCTGAAACGTCCATAACGAGATAAAGAACCTGAACCACTACTTCTAAAGTCAGGGTTGAAAACATTGACGTTCTCGTTCAACTCAGCGCCAGTAGCATCAATCTTGACACGGATTGCTTTGCTCAAGTTGAAGGCGTAGTTGAGTTTATCAATAGTGATGCTGTTAGTGCCACCACTGGTATCGTAGCCCAAACGGGTCATACTAGTACCAGTACCAGTAGCAGTACCAGCACCAGCACCAGGCGCACCAGCAGAACCATTGTTAACTATGTTCCCAGCATTCAAGCGGGTTTGCAACTGGTCTGTTCCTGTGAAACTGCTGTTTAAAGTCAACCGCACCCGGTCAGAGAAAGTTGCCTTGCTGTCTAATTTAACGTTTCTAGTAGTATTAGCATTGGCAGTTGTCTTATCCGCAAATGCTACTTTATCCCCAAAAGCTTGGGATACGCTGAAAATTGCTTCACCAGATAGTTTTGTGGTGGTGGAGAACTGATTAGCTTCTAATTCGCCAGTACGAGCCTCTAAAGCATCTACTTGACCGCGAATAGTTGCTAGTTCAGTGGAATATTCTTCTTGCAAGCGCTGTAAGGTAGCTAAATCTTGCTTGCTCACCATGTCAGCGGTTGCGGTAGCAATGAGTTCATTAACGCGGTCTAAGCAGGAATTTAAACCAGCCGCAAATTCATAACGACTCAAGGCGCGATTACCACGGAAAGTACCATTACTATAACCACTAACTCCACAGCTATAACGTTCAAATAAAGATTGTAAAGCTTGAAACGCCCAATCTGTGGGTTGTACGTCGGAAAACTGAGAAACGGATGTTATTTGACCCAAGCTGTTGGACTCTTGGGATAATTCAGCAACACTTGTCACTTTTTCGTTAGCTTCACCAGCAAATGCACTGTTACCAGTTAGTAAGGTCAAAGCTAGGACGGGGCTAACCTTGAGGATATTCCAAAAAGCTTTTTTCATAAATTTCAATCTCTCTCACACCTATAATGAATCCAGTCTATGGTAAAGTCCCAAGGGAACTTATACATAAATGTTCTATAGTGATTCTACATCATTAATGGCAATTAAAACAACTAAATATCAAAATTTTTATACAAGGTTATGATTTATTTATTATTTGATAAATTTGAGATTATACCCTGTCTATGGTATGTATTGATGGGGATCAATATCCAATTTACGATCGCTGACCTGTAACAATATATGTAACTCGTTGAGCAATATTAGTTGCGTGATCTGCCATGCGTTCTAAACAACGAATTGCTAAAGTTAACAAGAGAATTGGCTCAATTACGCCAGAAATATTTTCCTGTTGGGCAAAGGTTTGATAAAGATGCTCATAAGCATTATCTACAGCATCATCTAACTGCTTCATTCTTTGTCCACTGGTTTCGTCTAGGTCTGCCAATGCGACTAAACAAGTTGCTAACATTGCTTGGGCGTGCTGGGACATAATTGCAATTTCTGGTAAGGAACTATGCTGAGGATAAGGGAAGAGTTTAATGGCAATTTCCCCTAACTCTTCGGCATAATCCCCAATTCGTTCTAAGTCACGCACCAATTGCATAAAAGCACTTATACAGCGCAAATCTCTTTCTGTGGGTACTTGACGAATGATAATAGTTGTGCAGTCTGATTCTATTTGCCGATAAAAGCGATCAATTTTTTTATCTAACCGGGGTATTTGTTCCGCTGCGATTAAGTCCCCGGCAAATAGGGCTTGGTGACTCAGCCGAAATGATTGTTCTACTAAAGCCCCCATACGTAATAAATCCCGTTCTAAACGCCTAATAGAGCGTTCTATTGGTAGTATTTCGTGATTGGGAGGATCAAATACAGTTTTCACAGTGGTTATATTAAAAGTGTATATATTTTCTTAACTATAGTCTTGACTAGTAGTCTGTCAAAGACATTTTGACGGGTTTTTGGTAGTGCGGGCATCTTGCCCGCGTGAGCGAGACGCTCACACTACAGTCCATCATTTTTATCTTGACAAACTACTAGGTAAATTTGTCATAACTTGAGAAAATTGAATTTGTATCCAAGCACCACCTGTTTCTGGATGGTTCATGGCTTTAATTACACCACCGTGAGCCATGACTATTTGCTGGACAATGGCTAAACCTAAACCGCTACCAGCAATTCCAGTTGTCGAATTTACTTCATTTACTGGTGAACGATACCGGGCTTTATCTCCGCGATAAAACCTTTCAAATACATGAGGTAAGTCGTCAACAGCAAAGCCAACACCGAAATCAATAATATTTATTTCCAACATTTGACCGTTATCAGTAGAAATTATTTTAGTCTCAATGTCAATAGTTGTGGTGGCTGGACTATATTTGATGCTATTATCTAGCAAATTGACGAATACTTGATAAAGTCGAGATTTATCTGCCTGAATGCAGATGCTGTCTAGTCCAGAATAGTTAATACTGAGAGAATGACTCTGGGCAATTGGTTCTAGGGTTTCCCATGCGGAGATGATGAGCGATCGCATTTCCACCATTTCTAAATTTAACTGCATGGTGGGGTTGTTTTGCATTTGCGTCAACTCCAACCAACTTTGGACTAAATTAATCAGTCGGTCAACTTCTTGCATCAGCCTATTAACCCAACGGTCTAAAGGTGGTTCTAAACGGGTTTGCAGAGTTTCCACCACGAGACGAATTGCCGTCAAGGGGGTGCGGAGTTCATGGGCTAAATCGGAAAAAGAGCGATCGCGTTCTTGCTTCATATCTAGCACAGATTGGCAATTTTCCAAAAATACTCCCACCTGTCCCGTTGGTAATGGCAAGCTAGAAGCCCGCAGAAACATGGGCTTTAATTCTGTCATCATCTTAGCATCTTCACAAGCGGGATGAAAAACCCATTGCTGCACCTGGGGTTTTTGCCAATCACGAGTTTGTTCAATTAACTGATCTAATTCATAAGACCTCACCAACTCTAGCAACAAACGCACCTGTCCAGGTTGCCATCTTTGAAGATATAAGATTTCCCGCGCTTGTTGATTGCACCACAACAATTGATTTTCCTCGTCTACCTGCAAATATCCCAGCGGAGCAAAATCCAGTAATTCCTTATACATGGACAATGATTGCTGCAAATTTTGTTGCTGTCTATTCACCATAGAGATTTCCTGCCGTAAGCGAGGTCTTAGCAGCAGTTTAATATTGGTAATTTTATGGAAATTAGAACTTGGCGATTGTAGTAATTGTTCTAAATACCAGTGCAGATGAACCTGTTGCCAAACCCAAAAACCCAGGCCGACAGCTAAACCCAGCGAAAATCCCAGAAAAAACATGGAAGTCGTTAGTTGGTGTGTTATTACTCAAAATTAACAACTATCTTCACCAATCACCCAAATCTGTAACCAAAACCCCTCACAGTTACAATATATTCTGGATGACTAGGATCTTCCTCCAACTTTTCCCGTAACCAGCGGATATGAACATCCACAGTTTTGCTATCCCCCACAAAATCTGGACCCCATACTTGATCTAATAATTGCTCTCGTGACCATACCCGACGGGTATAACTCATAAATAATTCTAACAGTCGGAACTCCTTGGGAGACAAACTTGCCTCTTCTCCACGGACTATAACCCGACACTCTTGAGCATTTAAAGTTATATCTTTGTGCTTGAGGACAGTAACTTGTGGCAATGAAATTAAACGTTGACGACGAAGTAACGCCCGACACCGCGCCACCAATTCTCGCATACTAAATGGTTTTGTCAAATAGTCATCAGCACCCACTTCTAAGCCCAGGACTCGGTCAGTTTCACTACCTTTAGCACTCAACATTAAAATTGGCACTGAGTTGCCTTGATGACGTAAAAAACGGCAAATGTCTAGGCCATTAATTTGCGGTAACATCAAATCTAATAGCACCAAGTCTAAAGGCAGTTCTTCAGAATTATCTTCACAACTTTTCAGATATTCTATCGCTGCTCGGCCATCACTAGCGGTAATTACTTCATAGCCTTCCCCTTCCAAGGCCACAACTAACATTTCCCGAATCAGTTCTTCGTCTTCCACTATGAGGATACGGTTGGTTTGTCCAATGTCCGTTCTCACAGAATATTTAGCTAATTCACTGGTATACATTAATTTTTTTTCAGTGTATAACAAAGTCTAGTATATTATAAATCATACCAATGATAGATTTATTTTGTTTTTCTGGACTTGGTGGTGAAGAAGAAGAATTTGTCGGACTTCGCCCCGCTTCGCTAACACGCAGAGGCGCAGAGGCACGGAGAGTAAATGTTAATTTTTATGCCAGTAGTTATCTAAAAGCTAAATGATCAGCATCAGTAATGCCAAACATCAACTATGAATGCTACCATCAGGCATAATTGCCCCAGTTAAGAAAGTTTCACTCATATCTGTATCATCTAAATTAGCTCCAGTTAAATTTACTTCGCACAAATTAGCCTCGCTTAAATCAGCACCACTCAAGTCTGCACCTTGTAAATCTGCTTTCCACATTCTCACACCCCCCATTTTTGCACCACTGAGATTTGCACCTTGTAAGTTTGCGGCGGAAATTGATGCCATGTGTAAATTAGCATCACACAAGTTAGCACCACTTAACAATGCACCACTGAGATCTGATTCATTTAAATGAGCAGTTGTTAATGTAGCTTGAGTTAAATCAGCACCACAGAGAATAACTTCGGATAAATGCGCTCTTGCTAATGTTGCTCCTTGAAGATTCGCTTTACTCAAATTAGCTCCACTCAAAGAAGCTGCTGTCAGGTTTGCTCCTCTTAAATCTGCTCTACCGAAGTCCACACCACCCAAATTGACTCCTTGCAAATTTGCTCCTGGTAAAGCAATACAGGTAAAGCTTCTTTCTCCTGTCGCGTATCTAGCTAAAAGTTCTTGAACATTCATACTTTTCTAGACCTTGGTAAGTAGTCGGACAAAATTTAAAATATAATTAAATCTTGATTAATCCTGTTGTTTATTTAAACTAAACATAAATTTATTCACATTTTCTAACTTCTGGGCAATTAATGAACCAGAACTTTAGCAAATGCTACAATAAAATCACCGGCCTCATTGCTATCCAGTATTTATGAATACTCACAATTTAAAATTAGGAAAATATCTAACCTTAGAAGAATTTTGTACCTGCACACAAACCTATCATAAATATGCCCAAAAGATCAACCCATATCCACAAAATCTACCAGAAGTAATTCCCGCATTACAGGATTTAAATAAATTTATCATTGACCCAATTATAGATTATTTTAGTAGAGAAAAATTTCAACTTACCTACGGTTTTTGTTCTCCAGACCTAAAAAAGTATCTTGAGAAAAAAGACCCAGTTACAGGTCAGAAAAATGGACGTGTAGCCCCCAATCTCGACCAACATATTAGCCATGAAATCAACAAAAATGGTACATACTACTGTAAAAGATTAGGTGCAGCTTGTGATTTTCTAATTACAGACTTACCCAGCACAGAACTAGTAGAATGGATATTACAAACGAAACTACCCTTTGATTCCCTGTATTTCTACAGTCCCCACCAACCAATTCACATTAGTTATGGACAACAACATAAACGAGATATTTGGACATTTAATAACTCAGGAATCCCCACAAAAAAAGGAATCGAAAACTGGATAAAACTAGCAAAACAAACTTAAAAAAACCTCTCTATTCCTCCGCTCCGTGTCTCTGTGACTCGTTAGAAATATTCTTCCTTCTTTGTCGAGTTCTCAAAGCTGCTTTAAGTGCTTTCAACTTATAAGCATCTGCATCTTTAACCCAAAATAACCTATAACCATCAATAACAGTACAATTTTCTTGTAAGCATTTTTTCCAGCCAGAAACATGACTAATACTGTGCCAATTATCTAAAAGTCCTCTATCTTCTTCTTGACGAGTTAACTTAGCAAATTTCTCATATTGGGGATAATCAGAAGTAACTAAAGCATCTATTTGGTGTAAGATTGGTGGATCATCTTCTAAATCATAATCCTGATAAGTAACGTGCAAATCTCGCAAATCAATTGTCATCACTTTTGATAAAATGGGATGAGGATTAATATCAAAATCAGGATAAAATAAATAAGAAATCTTAGGTGTTTTCAGATGGAATTTAATCACATTTGCTTCTTCTAATCTTCCCAGAGTCCGACTAGCGCAACCTTCATACAGGCGTAATAAAGGGTCAACTGCTTGTAGTGTGGAAATATGCACCCAAAGGGAATTAGGTAATTTTTTACCAACCTTGCTTTCTTGACAGCGTTTAATAATGAGTTCTGTATTTCCCAAGCTGCGTAACATTTGGTCAGCATCTAAACAAGCTTGTTTATAACTACTATATAAACCAATTATGTCCTCTTGGACTGCTGGGGATAATTGTCCTAATCGGGGACGACGGCTAAAATTGCACAGCGCTAAATAAACCATCAAATCTTGACGGCGTTTGTCAGCGATCGCTTGCCATTCTTCTGTGTCAGTTGCCTGTATAATGACATTAAAAGCCCGGCGTAAACTCCCAAATTCCTCAGCAATTTCCGCTGCTTGAGGTAATTCTCCCTTAATAGGCATTCTTCCCCGTTCCGTCAGAAAATTCATCAACGGCGTTAATAATTCCTGATGTTCCTCAAACCGTTTTACACAAAGACGGACTCTGGGAGTAGTCGCACGGGAACGAAACCGAGAAGCGCGAAATAACTCCGCTTCAGCATCATCTCGAAACACAAAATAAACCCCCAAAGCCACAGGAATTGCGTCAACTCCTAATACTTGGTCAATGTAAATTTTTAATTCTTCTTGTTCATAATATTTCTGAAATGTGTTACGATTCGTGATAATGCCATCGCCATAAGCAATTACACCCCGCTTAATATCAGATATCAACACTTGGGCGGCTACTAACAGCACCTTTTGAGTCAGTTCCCAAGCTTGAATTAAAGCTTCCCGGCGCTCGCTTTGATGCTCAATGACATTAATCACAAAACCAATATTCACAATATCCGCAGCGATTCTCGGTGTATGTGCAGAATAATAAGGGTCCCAGCCATAACTTGTATAACCCTGTTCAGCAATGCGGGTAACGTCTCCACCATGTCCACAACCATAATCAAAAAAGGTAGTTTCTGGACTAAATAAGCTCGATTCCAAGGCTAAACGCACAGGACGGGATAAATCAGGACGAATAATAGCGGCTTTGTGGCGTTCTATTTTGGGAACTATATTTGTAATTGTAGAACTGCTTTCGCGTTTAATCAAGCTATGTCCTTGTACTTCCACCCCAAAAACTTGTAGCCGTTGTTCCCAACCCAACTTAGTGCCAATTCCCCTAGTATGATTAAGTAAACCTAAAGCGACTTGAGCGCGAGTTAAAGCTGCAAACTCTTGATAGAGGGGATATTCTGGAGTTACAAAAGTTTCTTTGCGGTGCAGAATGGGGGGATTTTCCGAATCGCTGTAATCCCGATAACCAACTTCTAGAGTTTCTACGTCAACCTGAATACTAGCTTGTAAAGCCGGATGAGGATCAGTATCAAAATCAGGATAAAATAGATAGGAAATCTTGGGTTTATTCGTGCTAAATTTAACTAAAGTTGCAGACTGAACTTTAAGTAAGGCACTAGTTCGACTACTTCGACTACGCTCAGTACAAGTACGGGCGCGGTTTTCATATTCCTGAAGCCAAGGGTCAAGAGTATGTAAGGCTAAAATATGAATGTAAAAAGCATCAGGTAACATTTTGCCAACAGGATTGTTTTGGCAATATTTATTTATACTATTTAGATCAATAGAATGAAACGTTGGGGGGTTTTCCGCAACTGCATTCCTTATGTTATCAGGTTGAACCATTACTTTGTCATCTTGTAGAAATATAGATAACCTGGTTACATTTACTTTAATACAAAAAATCTGAAATTGGAAGTTAATAAACTTTAATCTCCCAGCCAAAACCGCTCAAACTCTGATTTTTCCCTGTTCCCTGTTCCCTGTTCCCTTTTTTTTGTGAAAAGAGTAAAAGACAACAAAAAAGAACTTTTACCAATTACCAATTGTGATCTTAGTTAAGTAAAATTAAGTTAATTCATATAACTTGACATTTCTTCATTTTCAGCAAAATATTTGCCCATTTATTAAATTTTTAATAATAGTTATATCTAGTTGTAGATTTAGGCAGTTAATTAATATCAGAACTGTATAATCTGAAAATAACTAAATTAATGATTAATAGAGGCCGAATGAGTCCAACAATCATGCGTCAGTTTTGGTCTATCGTTGAAGCCACTCACACAGTAACGCTTTTGCAGCTTGATGATACTAGTTTGGTACAGTGGTTAGTTAAACAAATCACGAATCAAGCCTTTTTAGATGCCCATGAAATTGATTTTCTCTGTGATTACATTCAATCTCGGCTAACTCTGATTCGTGATTTAGCTTATGAACGCCAAGAATCATAGCTGAGTATCTGTGCTATTTATTTTATTTTGGGTGGTAAATAACCTTCCACCAAGCAATCATTACCAACAACACGCCAACTGACGCGCTCTAAAAGTAACGCTTCAGTCATATTGGTCAAACCCAAATCTCCCACAGGTGTAGGAGCATGATCTCCACCAATAATTTTGGGGGCGATAAATGCCATAATTTTTTGGACAGAGCCTTGAGCGATCGCACTAGCTGCTAAAATACCACCACATTCCCATAGCACGCTACAAAACCCGCGCTCATATAAATGACTCATGACTGCTTCTGGGGTGAGTGAGCTAAATTCCACCACTTCCACCCCTTTGTCGCGCAGCATTTTTTGAAAAGCCTGTGAACTACCAACTGCCGTTACAACCAAAGTTGGAGCTTCCTGAGTATCCCATAGCCGAGCTTGTTCTGGTAAATTTAGACTACGACTCATCACCACTCGCAGGGGATTATGAGCCTCAACTTGATGGCTAGTCAAATAAGGGTTATCTTTTCTAACCGTATTCCCACCAACAATCACCGCATCACAAGCGGCTCGCAGTTGATAAACCTCAGTGCGAGCATCTTGATTTGTTACCCAAGCACTATGACCAGCAGTAGTGGCGATTTTACCATCTAAAGTCATAGCATATTTCAAAATCCCTAAAGGTCGTTGATAGAGAATACGATGAATAAAACCTTCATTTAATCGCCGACAAGCCGCTTCCTCCACGCCAACTATCACTTCTATCCCAGCAGCCCGTAACCGCGCAATTCCAGAACCTGCTACCAAGGGATTAGGATCAACCATCCCTACTACCACCTTAGACACACCCGCATTAATCAACCCTTGGGAACAGGGAGGAGTACGTCCATAGTGGTTACAAGGTTCAAGACTCACATAAATAGTGCTTCCTCGCGCCCGTTCTCCCGCTGCTCTCAGGGCAAAAACTTCGGCGTGAGGTTCACCAGCACAAGGATGAAATCCTTCTCCCACAATCTCCCCATTTTGGACAATCACCGCCCCCACCAAGGGATTTGGTGAAGTGCGTCCTAAGGCAGTCCGGGCTAATTCCACACACCTTCCCATCATGCGAGAGTCAAAGTCATCACCTACTATTTCTGGGACTACAGGCTGTGTTATAAGTTGAGGATCTTGAGGTAATGATGCAGATTTGGGAGAGACTCCTGGAAAATTATCCATTTGACTTACGAATTACGAATTAATTTCATCTGCTGCCACCAGCGATTAAGAGGATAATAAACCACAGGCGCCCACAAACTACTGAGAATTGCCGAAGCTAAGGTAGCCCGTTGGTAATATGTCCAAATACTGGCTGCATGACGATTTCCTGCCCAAGATAACTGGAAAGCAAAAATAGTGTCTGCCACTACAGCCATCGCAAATACAATTAAAGCAATGGAAATAAAGTCTTCTTGAATAAACCGCTGTTTTTGCATCAGGGCTGTTAACATTCCCACAATTCCCAAACTCAAGGCATGAGTTGGATCAGGTGATGTCATTGCGTCTTGTAATAGCCCCAAAATGATTCCTGACAGCAGACCAGAAAATACTGAGCGATTGACACTCCAAGCCACTACCCAAATGAGTAGCCAATTAGGACCAATGCCTAATAATTCCATTCCGGGGAGACGAGTTGGCAACATTAGTAAACATAACATGACAGTTAAAAATATTACCATCCAATCCATAAATTGATGCCACCAAGGATGCCAAAGTGCTAATGGGGGAATCAAAAAATAGGATTTTCGTCCGGTTGAAGTTGATTTTTTATCTCTGTCACCAGGAAATCCAGGTATCTTCATTGTTTGGCAATTGGTGATTGATGATTATAGGAGCTTTTAGCGGTCAGCAATTAGGAGTACAATCCTTTCGGTGTAAGCCTCTGGGGTGAAAATTAGAATCTCATTCCAGTGCATACCGCTATATCATCGCTTAATTTTAATCTTTGTGAACCTAATCGACTACACACCAATTTCTCAAAGGCTTGAAAAATATACTGAGATAATTGGTTACTTTTTTATTGTATCAGTAGCTTTTGCCGAATAATTAGCGACAATTTTGCCGAAAGATACAAACAAATGGCCAAATTTTTGCCAAGATAGAGATATTATTTTCTAAAAATTCACTTGGCAAAAATCAGTATGAGTGAAAAAACCATAGAAAGCCCAGGCAAAAGTTTTCTCGTTCTAATTTTGCCGATATCGTTTTTGATTGTTTTCCTGGTTAATACCTGGAAAGTTTTACTGGTAATCTTAGCGCTATTAATGGTTTTCAATCTTTGGCAGCAATCTAGATGGGAAAAGTGGTGCAACCAAGTTAACCCACTCTTTTATGAATTAGTTGAGGAAAATCATGGCCAAATTAGACCCATGGACTTGGCAATCAAGGGTAATTTTTCGGGACAGGTGGCAAAACGCTATTTAGATAGTAAAGCTAAGGAATTTGGCGCTAGTGTCCTAGATTCGGAAAAAGAAGATCAATTGTACTATTTTATTAATGCCAGTATTCTCGGCGATATTCTTGATAGTAGTGAATTGGTAGAAAAACTTCCCGCGCAACCAGTTACCAAAATTGCCCGCTCTTTTTTAGCTCCACCTCCTCCTATTCCCCAGGAGGAGGAAGCGCAATCTGAATCCTTATCTGTTCCTACCCACGAGGAAGTGAGAAAACCTCTAGAAGAACAGTTAGTTTTTGGTTCGCTGATTCAATCTGAATTAGCTAAACGGCTAAATGTCTATTCCAGTACGGTTTACAAGCGACGCAATGACCCAGATTTTGCCCAGTGGTGTCGTAGCCGTGATCCTGATGGTATTGCTTGGTCCTATTCTCGTAGGTCTAAGGAGTTTTTCCCCATCGAAGAATAGGAGGCAGGAGGCAGGGAGCAGTTTTACCACTGACAACTGTACGGGCGAAGCATTTGGAGAACTATTTTTGGCAATGACCGATAATTTATCTTCCAAATGCTTCGCCCCTACTAACAACTAACTACTGTACGGGCGAAGCATTTGGATAACTATTTTTGGCAATGACCGATAATTTATCTTCCAAATGCTTCGCCCCTACTAACAACTAACTACTGTACGGGCGAAGCATTTGGATAACTATTTTTGGCAATGACCGATAATTTAT
>NZ_JAQMTJ010000101.1:0-21389 GCF_028330815.1 Dolichospermum lemmermannii CS-548 | reverse complement strand
TTTTTAATTTTTAATTGTTTCCTGGTGTCTATGGCGCGGTGGAACCACACTGATCCCTTCCCGAACTCAGAGGTGAAACGCTGCTGCGGCGACGATAGTTGAGGGGTAGCCCTCCGTGAAAATAGCTCGATGCCAGGTTTAATATTTAACAACAATCCCCCTTCTATTCTTTTAGACGGGGTTTTGTTTTGGTTATTAAGTACCTGAGTAAAATTAATTGAAGATGAATAAGGTGTCAAGAAAAGGGATGTAACTTAGTTACTGTTCCTTGATTTCAATTATTTTTCTAGTCACAAAAAGCAAAGATAAACTAATAGATAAAATAACCGCAAAGGGAGTGAGATAACTCCAGCGTCCGAACATTTTATCTAAAATATGCCAGGGAAGTATAAACAAACATAGATAGGTTAAATTGTGTATTTTTTTCCAATTTTTTTTAAGTTTTCTAACACTTTCGTCATTAGATGTTATGGCTAAAATAGTGAAAATGATAATTGATGATAAGCCTTGAAAGTATTGGAGGCAAGTATTGAAATCTAAGAAATTTAAAGATTTTTGCCAAATCAATAATGCAGCGTGATTCCAAGCAAAACAAAAAGCAGTAACACCTGTGTAACGTCGGTTTTTCATCAAGCTTTTCCAAATATATTGTTGCTTATAAAAATTCGGAAAAAGTGTTTTTATTATAGTAGGAATAATAGTCAGCGAATAATATATTAAAGACAAAACACCGATAATATTTGCATAATCAGTATATGGTATTAAAAAAAACACTGTGGCACTGAAAATGTAATTAATAAATACTAAGGTGACAAAACCCAAAATGCCATTCATGTTGTTATGAGTTTTTATGAGTTTTTATGAGATAGAGGCTGCATTTCCAGATTCTTTAGATCGGAGAATACGGTTTCATTTTTCCACAATTAGTAAGAGATAGCAATCTGTCTTAAGATAGTTGACAAAATTTTTTAGTAAGCTGTTACGCATTTACTTTTTTTGCCCGAAAGCCTTACGGCAAGGACTCTAGGCTACGAAATATCAGATTTAGCTGCGTAACAGCTTATGGAATAAGTTTGTATAATTCCATCGGGCAGGATGCCCGCACCACAAGATTTAGCCCGGGTATTTATTCTGCATTTATCGTCAAAACTTGCTCATTTTTGCGTATATATGTGTAATTTGGGTTAATAAACAAAACCCAACAAAATCTTAGAAATGTTGGGTTTCACTTTGTTCTACCCAACCTACAATTATCTTGAACTGAAATATATTGGTTTTAAGTCAATTTACTTATTTTAACAAAACAAAAAAATGCAAATTATACAGAGTATGCAATTTTTATTCAAGATTCCGATTGCAATATTATCGAACTGAGTCAATTTATGGAACAATGATTTTATTCTCCATGACAACAGTTACAATAGTTGCAGATTTGTATATGATTTTAGTGACCATATATTAGTTTTCAATAATACTAATATATATTTGTTGTTTGCTATTGTCCTCGTCCTGGTTTGCAGTCTGCGAAACCTAATGCTTCGCTATCCAGGAAACTAGCGATCGCCATTTCAATAATAGCTTCTACTGGATAGTCAATTTCAGCAGCACGGGCAATTAAAGCTGCTTTGATTTTTTCTGGCAAGCATTCTAAGATAATTTTAGCATCAGTAGCGGAAAGTTGCTCTAAAAGTTCTACTTGCATAATGTTACTGCTCACTTGGTATTTGAACGTTGTAAGGAGGTTCAGTAGCTCTGAGAATAATTGCTTCTAATTCCAATAATAGCCCAGGATTTTCCCAATGAGAAATTGGTTGTACTGCAATACGCACATCTTCGTCTCTATATTTATCTAGCCATGCCCATAAAAAAGCTTTGTGACCTCCACTGAAACGACTACGCAAATTTTGTGCTTTACCAACGTAAAGTAATCCTTCAGTTTTTTGTCTAATAGCGTAAATACCAGGACTTCGAGATATGTTATCAAACCTGCGGTTTAAGGGTTGACATTGCTCAAAGGGAGTAAAAGCTATTGCATCTAATATTACTTGAGCCTGAATTTTTAGATCAGATTCTTTTGCGGACATAAAAACAATTAGGGTAATTCCACAAGAATTATTCCACAGTTTAACGTTATAATAAGTAGTGGTACAAAATAAATTGCATATTTAGGAAAGGGAATATCAAAATTGATGATGATTTAATAAAAAATATAGGTCATGTTTATTTATATATTTTTAATCAATTACATAAGTCCTAATCTGACAGATAAAATTGTACTATATTAAAAAAAAAATGCAAATTATACAGAGTCTTCACACTGCTATTCTAGTGACTGATTTAGAACGTTCGGAATATTTTTATAGCCAGGTATTAGGATTAAATAAAGTAGAACGTCCTTTAAAATATCCCGGTGTCTGGTATCAAATTGGTAATTATCAACTGCATCTGATTGTTGCACCTACTGTACCAACTGATAAGCAACAGGAAAAATGGGGACAAAATCCTCATATTGCTTTTTCTGTGGTTGATTTGCAGGTTATAAAAGATGAGTTAATCGCTAAAAATTATCCTTTTCAGGCTAGTGCTTCTGGTCGCGCGGCGATTTTTATTAAAGATCCAGATAGAAATATTATTGAACTTAGTCAACAATGAGATTATTCTCCATGACAAAAGTTAAAATGGGTAGATTGTGAAAAGATAAATAGCAAATGTTTTGGGCTGATAAAATCGCTGCTGATGCAGTAGGCTACCAGGTAGTTAATGATTCTAAGACTCCATCAGGAAGAGTACACGTTGGATCTTTGCGGGGTGTGGTTATCCATGATGTGATTTACCGGGCATTGAAACACGCAGGTAAGCCCGTCAAGTTCTTGTATGGTGTGGATGACTATGACGCACTGGATACGGTTCCAAAATACTTAGATCAGGAAAAATTTTCTCCTTATTTGGGCTTTCCGCTGTGTAATGTGCCTTCTCCTGGTGATGATGCTAGTGATTATGCTAAATATTTCATTGGTGAATTTTTTGAAGTTTTCGAGTATTTAGGAATTAAACCAGAAACTTATTTTCTCCGCGATTTATATCGTTCTGGAAAACTTAATTCCTATATTGACACTTTCTTAAAAAATGCCCATTTGGTGAGAGAAGCTTATAAGGAAGTAAGCAAAGCTGACCGTCCAAATAACTGGTATCCTTTTCAAGTTATTTGTGAAAATTGCGGTAAGATTGCCACAACTGTCACGACAGATTATAACGGTTCAGAAGTATTTTACACCTGCAAACCTGATGCAACTGATTATGTAAAAGGTTGTGGACATTCTGGTTGGGTTTCTCCTTTTAATGGTAATGGTAAATTACCTTGGAAAGTTGAATGGGTGGCTAAGTGGGATGTGTTAGGTGTAACCATCGAAATGGCTGGAAAGGATCACTCTCAAAAAGGTGGTTCTAGAGATGTTGCTAATGCTATTAGTCGCAAGGTTTTACAAAAGCAACCTCCTTTCCATTCTCCCTATGAATTTATTCTTGTGAATGGGACAAAGATGAGTTCTTCTAAGGGAGTTGGTTCGAGTGCTGAAGAAATTGCGGCTTTACTTCCACCGGAATTACTGCGCTTTTTAATGTTGCGAACTCAGCCAAGAACAGTAATTAATTTTGCGCCAAATTATGAAACTACTACTCGTTTATTTAGAGATTACGATACTTTAATTAACAAGTATTCTAAATCTCCTGAATTAACGGAGGAATTAATGCCGTTATTTTACGCGCAGCTAGGGGATGAAGTTAAAATTTTCCAACCTTTTGATTTTAGTACGTTGATTTCTTTGTTGCAAGTTCCGCGTTTAAATATTCAGGAAGAGGTTGTCCAACGTAGTCCACAGGCTTTAACTGAGTATGATCAGCAAATTATTAATCAAAGGATTGCTGCTGCACAATTGTGGTTACAAGATTATGCAGATGAAGAAGAAAAGTTAGTTCTCTATTTGGAACAAGTTCCCGACAAAGCTAATGATTTTAATGCGGAACAAGTTGCTTATTTGCAAAAATTGATGGAGAATTTGCAAAATATTCCTAATTGGGAAGCTGAGGAATTACAAACTATAATTTTCTCGACTACTAAGGAGTTAGGGATTCAACAACCAATTGCTTTTAAGGCTTTGTATCTATCTTTTTTAAATAAAGAAAAGGGTCCAAAAGCTGGTGGTTTGTTGTCTTATTTGGAGAAGTCTTTTGTGCTTTCGAGGTTACAAGATGTTGTGGCTTTGAATGCAGGTAAGGAAAAATTAGAAGTTTAAATTATTCTTGTTCCTTGTTCCCTGTCTCTGACAGGGAATACAGGTTATGAGGCTCTGCCTCATATTAATGTTAGCATAAGGCAGAGCCTTTTGATTGCATTCCCAGGTAGAACCTGGGAACGAGGAAAACGAGGAAACGAGGAATAACCATTAAATCCCTCGACGAAATTCTTTGATTGCTTCTAAGGGGGAAGATAACAAAAGACAACGATTCAATAAAGATAAATCTAATTTTGGCAACAATTCACTATTATTAACTTTCTCATATTCTTCTTGTCGTAAACAGTAAATTTCCAGCGTTCCATCTTCCCAAAACCAAACTTCTGGAACTTGCATTAATTTGTATTTCTTCAGTTTGATAGGACTACCACTGGTAATAACAATTTCAATACATAAATCTGGTCTATTTTTATCATTTTCTAAACAATAGGATAAATCGGCTTGATACTCAACTATACCAGGCAGAATTTGCGAATAACTACCACTGGGGAAAAATTCAATTTCCTCTATTTCAAAGTGTTTGGTTAGTAGTGCAGCCATTAAACTACTAATTGCTTCATGTGGTTTACTGATAGTCACAATTTCTAAAACTCTTTCACAATAAAATAAACGCACTCCTGGGACATTTTCAAATGCTTTTTGAATTGCTTGGAACTTTTCCCAAGTTACTCCACGACGGTAGAATCGTTGTTCTTCTTCTCCTAAATTAAGAGCATTTTCTAAAGTTTGAGTCATGATATCTCTCACTTTCCTTAGTTATTAGGTTGATGTTGTTAAATATTACAAGAAGTACATTTTTAAGGTGCGTCAGATGTCAAAATCTATTTATGGCTGGCTGAGTTATCGAATCTGACGCACCCTACGATATTTTGGTTTTGGTAATTTCACCGTTTAGCTAATTCAGGAGTTTTTCCTTTTAAGCCAATCATTAATTTCAGGGCGAATATTTTAACCATGGGAACTCTTTGCATAATCCATAAACCTAAACGGCGAATTATGACTATTGGTAAGAAGTTGTTAGAAAAAACTCGATCTAATAAATCGGTGAAACCTAATATTGCGAGGTTTTCTTTTTTTCTCCAGCTTTCATATTGCTTGAGTATGGAAATATTACCAATATCTTGACGATTTTGATGGGCTGTTTGGATGATTTCGGCTAATGCGGCTGCGTCACGAATCCCCAAATTTAAACCTTGTCCACCGACGGGATGACAATTATGGGCGGCATCACCAATTAATGCTAATCTAGGGAGAACATAGCGATCGCTCTGCATTAACTGTACCTGAAAAATAAATCTGTCTCCCAATAATTCCAATTTCCCCATTTGCTGACCATAGCGTTTAGTTAGTTCCGCTAAAAATTCCTGATCATTCAACGCACACAAAGCTTTTGCTTCTTCATGGGGTGCAGTCCAAACAATGCGACAACGGTTTCCCGGTAAAGGTAAAATGGCAAAGGGACCACTAGACCAAAACTTTTCGTAAGCGGTGTTATTGTGAGATTTTTCTGGTTTCACAAAGGCCACAATACATGATTGCCAATATTTCCAACCTTTGGTTTTAATTCCCGCAGCTTGACGAATAGGAGATTTTGAACCATCAGCAGCGACTAACAATTTACTGCGAATTATCCGATTTTCGTCGCCAATTTTGATATTAATAGTAACTATATCTCTCTCATTTTGCGTACTTACTACTTCCGCTGGACACAAGATAGTTACATTTGGACAACTTTGCACAAATTCCTGTAACGGTTCTAACAGTGCATAATGTTCTGCTACATAACCTAACTCTGGTGTCCCTAAATCAGTAGTTTGGAAATTGACTACATCGGGATAATCAGCATCAGAGAGACGAACTCGGTTATATTTGGCAACATTGGGGAGAATTTTATCCCATAAACCAATTCCTTGGAAAATTTGTGCGGACAGCATATGTACAGCATAAGCCTGTCCTTTAGCCACTGCGGCTGATGCCACTCTAGCTTCAATAAGGAGGATATTTAAACCAGAGTCTTTCAAAGCAGCGGCTAAGGTTAAACCGACAATTCCACCACCGACTATAACCAAATCATAATCATATCCCCAGTAGGTTTCTGTGGGGGTGTGGGGAGAGGAAAGAGTGGGGGTAAGCTGGGAGAGGGACATTGTGAAGATAAATTACATAGTTTTAATTATTATTGTGACGCATAATCTGGCATTAATTCCCGCATAGCTTGGATTTCACTGCTGGTTATTTGCATAGCTGATTGATATTTCTGACTGGGTGGTGTCAAAATTAACTACATTATGGAAAGGCTTTAGTCATTAAAAAAAGATAAAATACCCCAAATACATACAAAAAGTTTGTACTTTTATAAAGTATAGTTAAGAAAAAGATCAATAAATCTAGGATCAATAGGCTTATTTCTTCACCTATTGCGCCTAGATCCGGTTAAAGTTTCTTTCTAAACTAAAAAGTACCATTTTCCTGTGCCAACAACTAAGTTAGCATTCATAATCAAGGCGACGGTGTAAATTTCCCAGTTGAAGAGGCAAATAAAGGCGTGGGTCAGTATCAATCTGATGAATTAAAGCAGTATAATCCAGAAGCGTTGCCCTGGGCAAGCGCGGCTACCAGTCGTCACTTTCGCTACCGTCCCTGGTTAGTATGGGGGCGACTACTGAGAATAATCTGGTCTTTTGCCGGATTTATATTCAGTCTCAAGTGGGACGACTGGCAAGACGAGGTAGAGGAAAATCAAGGGAAACGCGCTACCCAGTTGCGAACCCTACTTACCGATCTGGGTCCGACATTTATTAAAGTTGGTCAAGCCCTCTCGACTCGTCCCGACTTAATCCGCAAGGATTTCTTAGCAGAACTAATCAAGTTACAAGACCAGTTACCACCTTTTGATAATGATCTGGCATATCAGATCATTGAAACAGAATTAAATCGCTCAATTGGCGAAATCTTTCGGGAACTTTCCCCTCAACCCGTAGCAGCGGCTAGTTTGGGTCAAGTCTACCGGGGTCGCTTACTCAGTGGTGAAGAAGTGGCAGTCAAGGTACAACGCCCCAATTTACGCCCGTTACTGATAAAAGACCTGTATCTCATGCGTTGGGTTGCCAGTTGGCTTGCTCCCTGGCTACCGCTCAATCTCGGTCATGATTTAACTTTGATTGTGGACGAGTTTGGCACAAAGTTATTTGAGGAAATTGATTACATCAATGAAGGTCACAATGCGGAAAAGTTTGCCCATAATTTCCGTGATGACCCCCAGGTAAAAATTCCCAGTATTTACTGGAATTATACCAGCACTCATGTTTTAACCCTAGAATGGATTAATGGCTTTAAACTCACAGATACTCAGAATATTCAATCTGTAGGTTTAGACCCAGAAGCCATCATTCAAATAGGTGTAACGACTGGTTTACAACAACTATTAGAGCATGGTTTTTTCCATGCCGATCCTCATCCTGGGAATTTGTTCGCTATGGCCGATGGTCGCATGGCTTACATTGATTTTGGTATGATGGATCAATTAGAGGAAACCACTAAGGAGAATTTAGTTGATGCTTTAGTGCATTTGGTAAATAAGGATTACGCTGATTTAGCGGCAGATTTTGTCAAATTGGGCTTTTTGGCAGCGAACACTAATATTGCCCCTATTGTGCCGGCATTAGAAGCGGTATTAGGAAATGCTATTGGTAAAAATGTCCAAGATTTCAACTTCAAAACCATTACCGATGAGTTTTCGGAATTGATGTATGAATATCCTTTCCGTGTACCGGCAAAGTTTGCTTTAATTATTCGTTCTTTGGTGACACAAGAAGGAATTGCGCTGAGTCTGAACCCCAATTTCAAAATTGTGGAAGTTGGTTATCCCTATATCGCCCGACGATTATTAACTGGGGAATCTCCCGCATTAAGGCGACGGCTATTGAATGTGTTGTTTAAAGATGGTAAATTTCAGTGGCAAAGGTTAGAAAATCTGATTACTATTGCTCGCACTGATAGCAATTTCGATGTTTTACCAACAGCGAAGATGGGTTTGGAATTCATCCTTTCCGAAGAGGGTAAATTTCTCCGTCGTCAGTTGGTTTTAGCTATCACTGAAGATGACCGTTTGCACACAGAAGAAGTCCAAAGTCTGTGGGATTTAGTCAAGGACGATTTACCCCCAAATCGTTTACTAAATGTCGCCATTAGCCTGTTAACAGAGTTCTCTAGAGAAGGTGTAGCAGCTATTTTAGCTAAATAATCTGTTACCAAATAAAAATGAATTTTAATAACAACCAGGAGTTTTAATGTACTATTACCCTCTGCAACCACCCTACTTTTTACTATTAGTTGGTTTTCTCACGGCTTTCACTTCTGGGTTAGCTTTATCTGGAACATTGAAGGTAATTGTCCAGCAATGGCCACAGGATAAATCTCCTAAAGAAAAGACTAATACCCGTTCTTTTTATAAACAATTATTAGTACCATTTATTGGTATTACTGGTGGTTCTTGCTTATTTCTTTGTTCTGGTTTTGAGATATTTGGGTTTCCTTTAGGAATGGCTTTAAGTATCGGTTTACCTATGAGTCTGCTAACTTGTTTCTTTATTTGGCGGCAGTTGGGAGGTTTGCTAGATTATGTTAAAAGCGAAGGAATGCAATCTTTGGATTTAGATTCTTGGTCTTAATAATATCATTTTGTCTGAATCAGGATGTCCATGATTCAAGGATTAACAGGATAAAGAAATTAAATTCATTGTCTGAATCAGGATTTCCATGATTCAAGGATTAACAGGATGAAGAAATTAAATTTATTGTCTGAATCAGGATGTCCATGATTCAAGGATTTACAGGATGAAGAAAATAGGTATCTTATTACCAATCACCAATTACCAATCACCAATTACCAACTAGATAACTAGCAACTTACTATTACTGATGATAGTTTTTGAGGAGAAAAAGCTAATGCAGATAATCCGTTTACCGGTACTTTCAGATAATTATATATTTTTACTGCATGATCCAGTGCGGAATATTGCGGCTGTTGTTGATCCTGCTGAAGCACAACCAGTTTTAGAGGAATTGACGAAACTCAAGGCTGATTTAGTGGCGATTTTTAATACCCATCATCATGGCGATCATGTGGGTGGAAATACAGGGTTGATGAAGGAATTTCCCGATGTGAAAGTTTATGGAGGTGCGGAAGATCGGGGAAGGATTCCGGGACAACAGGTGTTTTTGCAGGAAGGCGATCGCATCCAATTTAGCGATCGCACTGCTAATATATTCTTTGTACCTGGACATACTCGCGCTCACATTGCCTACTATTTCCCCCCAGCAAGTCCAGGAGAGCCTGGAGAATTGTTTTGTGGTGATACATTGTTTGCGGGAGGTTGTGGTCGTTTATTTGAAGGTACACCGGGGCAAATGGTAGATTCTTTAACTAAACTCCGGGCTTTACCTGATCATACTCGCGTCTGGTGCGCCCATGAATACACTTTAAGCAATTTGCGTTTTGCGGTGACTGTGGATGCTGAAAATGCAGATTTACAAAAGCGCTACCAAGATGTTAAAGCTCAACGGGATGGGAATGAAGCGACAGTTCCATCAATACTAGGAGTGGAAAAACTCACAAATCCTTTTTTACGTTGGGAAGAACCATCTCTACAAGCAACAGCGAAAAGTAAAGAAGGAGTCCAAACCTTTGCCCGGATTCGAGGGATGAAGGATAATTTTTAGTCAGTTGTCAGTGGTTAAGAATTTTCTGGTGATCTTCTTTGTGTGTCCCTTCTCAACTCCTTTTTTCATATTTCTGACATTTGGTATTGCGATCGCTCCCCAAACTTCGCTAGAATCTTGAGGCTGTGGGTATGTTCAAAGTCGCTGAGGATCAAGCTACAATTTTGTGAGCCACTCTGATGACACCCAAATAACGAAGATTTTACCAAGAAAAGCGAAAAACAATGGCGAAACGTGTGCAATTAGTTTTAACAAAAGATGTTACCAAGCTGGGAAAACTCGGTGATTTGGTAGAAGTAGCTCCCGGTTATGCTCGTAACTACCTCATCCCCCAGAGTTTAGCCGCTCGTGCTACACCCGGTCTGCTTAAACAAGTGGAACGCCGACGCGAGAAAGAATATCAAAGACAATTAGAACTCAAACAACAAGCAACTGAGCAAAAAACAGCTTTAGAAAATATTGCTGGTTTAAAAATTGCCAAGCAAGTTGGTGAAAATGAGGCTATTTTCGGTACAGTTACTACTCAAGATGTTGCAGATGCAATTCAAGCAGTAGCTAGTCTAGAAATAGATCGTCGCGGGATTACTATTCCCGATATTAGCCAATTGGGTACTTACAAAGCTGAAATTAAACTCCATTCTGAAGTAACAGCAGTAATTAACATTGAAGTCGTCTCTAACTAACGGTGACTTAATTAATCACCACAGATGATATATCTGTGGTTATCAATATTTTCCTATCGGTTTTGGATGATTAGGTAAAAATCCAAAATCGCTAAAATTTAAAATTCTATGGCTGAAGAACTAAGTTTTCAAGGTGATGGTAGTAATCGCGTCCCACCTCAAAACATCGAAGCAGAAGAAGCGATTCTAGGAGGTATTCTACTAGATCCAGAGGCAATTGGTCGAGTGAGCGATCGCCTAGTTCCCGAAGCATTTTATATTAGCGCCCATACAACCATCTATCAAGCCGCTCTGCGTCTGCATACCCAGCAAAAACCCACAGACTTACTTTCTATAACTAGTTGGTTGACAGACAATGATCAATTAACCCAAATTGGTGGCAGAAATAAATTAGCAACATTAGTAGACCGGACAGTTTCTGCCGTCAATATTGATGCCTTAGCAGGGTTAGTCATGGAAAAATACCTGCGTCGGCAATTAATTAAAGCCGGGAATGAAATTGTTCATCTTGGTTTTGAAACAGAAACAGAATTACCAATTGTTCTTGATAGTGCCGAACAAAAAGTTTTTAACGTCACTCAACAAAAAACCCAATCGGGATTGGTTCATATTGGTGACACTTTAATTAATACTTTTCAAGATATTGAAACTCGTCATCAAGGTATTGCTTTACCGGGAATACCTTGTGGTTTTTATGATTTAGATGCCATGACTAGCGGTTTTCAGCGTTCTGATTTAATTATCGTTGCTGGGAGGCCGTCAATGGGAAAAACGGCCTTTTGTCTTAACCTAGCTCATAACATTGCAGCCGGTTATCAATTAGCAGTTGCGGTTTTTAGTTTAGAAATGTCCAAAGAACAGCTAGTACAAAGACTATTAGCTAGTGAAGCCGGAATTGAAAGCAGTTATTTAAGAAGTGGCCGCATTAGTCAAACCCAATGGGAACCTTTAAGCCGTGCCATTGATAAACTCTCAGACACGCCAATTTTTATTGATGATACGTCAAATATTACAGTCACACAAATGCGAAGTCAAGCGCGACGACTGCAAGCCGAACAAACTAAAGAATTGGGATTAATAGTTATTGATTACTTGCAATTAATGGAAGGTAGTAGTGATAATCGTGTCCAAGAATTATCGAGAATTACCCGTTCTTTAAAAGGTCTAGCGAGAGAATTATCTGTACCAATCATTGCTTTATCACAGTTAAGTCGTGGTGTGGAAGCAAGAACTAATAAACGCCCCATGTTGTCTGATTTGAGAGAATCGGGATGTTTATCTGGCGATAGTCTTGTTACATTGGCAGACACCGGGTTACAAGTACCAATTAAAGAATTAGTAGGTAAATCAGATTTTGCGGTTTGGGGACTGAACGAAAACACAATGAAACTAGAAAGGGCAATTGTTAGTAACGCTTTTTCTACAGGTATCAAACCAGTATTTACATTAACAACTCGATTAGGTCGAGAAATTCGTGCTACTGGTAATCATAAATTTTTAACTATTAATGGGTGGAAAAGATTAGATGAATTAAATTTGCAACAACAATTAATTGCTCTTGCTAACAGTGATATTTATTGGGATGAACTTATCTCAATAGAATTAGATGGAGAAGAAGAAGTATTTGATTTAACAGTTGATAAATTACATAACTTTATCGCTAATAATATTATTGTTCATAACTCAATTGAACAAGATGCGGATATAGTAATGATGTTATACCGCGATGAATATTATTCACCAGATACCCCAGATAGAGGAATTGCCGAAGTAATCATAGCTAAACATCGGAACGGACCAACAGGAACAATTAAACTATTATTTGATCCACAATTTACAAAGTTTAAAAATCTCGCTAAACCAAATAATAATTGGTAATATGTTAAAAAAAAATTATGTCAGTTTAATATTACTATTTATTTCTATTAATATTGGTAGTATTCAAAAAATAGCCCAAGCCCAAACACCTGTTACACCAGTTACTACTACTAAACAAATTTGTCCTGCTCAATTATCATCTGCTATTAATACTATTATTAATCATCCTCAATTTAGTCGAGTCCGTTGGGGGATTTTAGTTAAACCATTATCATCAGAAAAAATTCTTTATAGTCAAGATTCTCAAAAATATTTTATTTCTGCTTCTAATATGAAGCTATTTACTACCGCAGCAGCATTACAGAAATTGGGGGCAGATTTTCGGATTCGTACCTCTATTTATGATGAAGGTAATGGTGTTTTGCGTGTAGTGGGAAGGGGAGATCCTAGTTTCAAAAATGCTCAATTAACAATATTATCAAAACAACTATATCAACAGGGAATTCGGCAAATTAATCAGTTAATTGCTGATGATAGTTATTTTCAAGGTGAAGTAGTTAATTCCAGTTGGGAATGGGAAGATATACAGGCTGATTATGGCGCACCTGTTAATAGTCTAATTGTCAATGAAAATGCTTCTATTTTAACTTCTTTACCCCAAACTATTGGACAACCATTAAAGATTCAATGGAATGATCCTACAGAAACATATCACTGGAAAGTTGAAAATAATTCCGTCACTACTGAAGCCGATAAACGCGGTTTTGTACAAGTAAATCGTGACTTAAAAGGACAGATTATCAGAATAAACGGACAATTAGCTGTAAATTCTCAACCAGATATTACAGGTTTAGCTGTATTTGATCCAATTGCCAATTTTATCAGACAGTTTCGCCAAAATTTAGCTAAAGAGGGAATTACAGTTAAAGAAACTGTAAATAGTAATCTGAGTAAAAATGACAAAGAAATAGCCGCAGTAGAATCTCCACCTTTAGCGGAATTATTGATAGAGACAAATGTGAATAGTAATAATTTATATGCTGAGGCTTTATTAAGGAGTTTAGCTATTAAAAAACCAAGAGAAAAAAATCAAAATACGGCCGATATTGGATTACAAGTTGTCAGAGAAACTTTAACTCAATTGGGAGTTGCACCAGAAGGTTATATAATTCTAGATGGTTCTGGTTTATCTCGGAAAAATTTAACAACTCCAGCCGCATTGGTGCAAGTTTTACAAGGAATTGATAAATCACCTCAAGCAGAAGTTTTTCGGGCTTCCTTGCCTATTGCAGGTGTAAATGGGACTTTAAAAAATCGGTTTCTTAATACTGCTGCTGCGGGAATGGTGCAAGCAAAAACAGGTTCAATGACAGGAATTTCTGCTTTATCTGGATATATGAATGCACCTAATTATGAACCGTTGGTTTTTAGTATTATGGTAAATCAATCTGAACAACCGGGGAAAGTCATGAGAACAGCAATAGATGAAATTGTAGTTTTATTATCTGAATTAAAGCGGTGTTAAAATAATTGAGTTGAGTAAATGACAGGACTTACGCAAAACATCTCTCAAACCCCCATTTCTCTGTGTTCTCTGCGCCTCTGTGGTTCGTTATTCCATGACTTACTTATATCTATACTTTCGCACAAAATGACCAAAAAGATAAACTGTACAACCTGAGTTTAGGCAATACTGCCGCGTTTTCTTGCTTCTTTGGAGGAAATGCCGACATTTTTTATCCCAGCTTTAATCATTTGTCGTTCTAAAAGGGCAAAGAACCGAGTTCTATCACCACCTCTGACTACAGCCTGATTATGGGCTTCCGCAATAGCCACAGGATAACCATACCCCTTATGTACCTGTGCCAACATTAATCCTAGTGCTTGATCAAACATGATGGAATTTTCTGCCACCCAAGCGGGAACTTCAATCCGGGCAATTTCTGTCCCGACATGGACGTAACAAAAATAAATAATTTGCTCGTCATACAATTCTAAAATTCGGGCATTACTCCGCCATAATGGTCCGCGTTGTCCAGGTTGAAGTTGGCTTGTCCATAAGGTTGTGTCTCGCAATGTATCAAATTTTTTACAAGGTACGTATTCTAGTTGATTGGGACAATGGGTAATACAATCGGGGACAGGATGAGGACAAGCTAAAAAGCGTAAAAAGTTGGTGGCTTCGGTGCTACGAGAGGCACTAAGATAACCCATGAGGGGGATTTGGGCTTGTTGGAGTTTTTGCCAAGCTTCTAAAACCGGAGGTAAAATCATATCCCTGGCATCCATCGGTAACTGATCTAAAAACCAGTATATTAACGAACCATCTGTCATTGCTAAGACTGGGGCTTCTGTCCTGGTACTACAAGCCAGTTCCGCTAATACTGTAGCCTCAGAGGCTGTGCGCCGATAACCCATCCATTCATCTGTTCTAATGCCCCACTGACGCGAGATATATAAATCTTCAGGGCGATAAAATACCTCCGGTAAACTATCGAGAATCGGGTGAAGATCTTGACCATAGTGTAAAACAACTCTGCCGATATTCAGTAAGTAACAATACGCAATTTCGTGATGATTGGGGGCAATTTGCGAACCATCTGTAGAAATAACAGTATGAACTTTGGGGGGAACAGGAATAGTAATGCAGGTTTCGAGAGGTTCAATGGGTGTAGCATTCGCAAAAATAATCCGATTTCGCCATTCTTCTTGACGTTTAACTAACTCTTCTTGACACTCAAACGCCTTTTTTAAATATTCTTGTGCTAATTCCAACCGCTGATGACTTGCAGCCACTTCTGAATTTAAATGTTGACTGAAACCTTGCATTTGTCTCGATATTTTTGTTAAATCAAGCATATTAGTTGAGTCTATTTGTGTTGATGTAAGTAAATGCTATATAATTAGTAACTGTATGCTAATAATTGGAAAAATAGCGTCATGAAAAAATGGAAATTAACAATTACAACTCTCATATTAGGAACTATATTATATAGTCCAAAGGTGAGTGCTAAGAATTTGGCAAATATTTCCGATTTTAGAATAAAATCAGCACTGTTAGCACAATCTGATCTGAAAGAGGCTATAGTATATTTTCATCAGGGAATTAACCGTCATACATTTGGAGACATAAAAGGGGCTATTGAAGAATATAATAAGGCTTTACGGTTACATCCTAATTTTCCTGAAGTTTACTATAAAAGAGGGATATCTCGCCATAAATTGGGAGACTTGAAAGGAGCAATTTTAGATTATAATAAAGCAATCAGTCTTAATGCTAACTATCCTGGTATCTACAATCATCGCGGATTTACTCGTCATAATTTGGGAGATTTAAAAGGTGCTATTGCGGATTTTAACAAAGCATTAAGTCTTAATCCTAACTTTCCTGAAGCTTACCAGAATCGGGGTATTACTCGCAATGCTTTGGGTGATAAACAGGGAGCAATTACTGATTTAAAAACAGCAGCTAACTTATTTAAAGAACAAAAAAGAATCACTAATTATCAAGAGGTAATTGATTTAATTCAAAAGATTAAGATCCCCGACTTCTTAAAGAAGTCGGGGATCTAGGTTTACTCGATTTACAACCAGGTGGAAAAATCGTGAGCAAAATGGGAAAGTGATATTAGCTGAATACGTGGATCATTTTTGCCAGCTTCCCTTTCCGGTTGAGTGTTATAACCCCAATCTGCTAAGAAAAGTTTGACATTATCTAAGTCTGATTGCTGTTGGACTAATTGTAATGTTTTTAGTCTATCTTCAACAAACCATAAACTTACATTTTGGGTATTTGCCTTCTCAATTAATTCACGCAAAGTTTCATATTTTGGGCGTTTTACTTCCTTTCCAAAAATATTTTCTGGTGGTAAATCAACTCCTTCTTGTTGTAATAATTCCTTGACAAATCGCCCTTCTTTGGTAGTAACAATATATAACTGGACTTCACTTTCAAGAGTTATTTTCAGTCTTTCTATCACACCAGGATAGAATCTATGCAGACTTAACCAACCATTTAAATCTGTCTGAATCCATTCATCTCGTAGATGATCTAATTTTGTCGAAACTGCTTTTGCTTCTAACTTATCTGCTGCTAAAATTTGGGGAGTAATACTTGTCCATGATTGCAGAATTTGATCATCATTAAAACCCTCAATTAAGGCTTTAATTAAAACAGGCATTTCCCAACCAGTTTCAATTACAGGACGTAAGCGATAGAATCTCAAAGCTAAATCATCTGGTGGTGTATCGTTAATCGGCGACCAAATTTGACAGTAGGTACGCCACGCTACCTCAAAATACTCAATTAGTCCATCGCAAACCACGCCATCAAAGTCTAAAGCTAAAATCGTAGGACTATTTGCTGTCATTGTTCTGAGGGTAAAAACTGCTTTTGTTAGCTTACCGCATCTTCATCTATGGATATGTAGCAATTATTAGTTGTAGTGAGAATTAATTACTAACTTTGTTGATATTTTCTATAATAAGATTTATTACAAAAGTTCATTCGCTCAAAAAAATAAGGATTTTACTGTGATTATAGATACTAAGTTGTCAGAGGATATGGGTGAAACCATTAACCAGTTGCAAGAGGATGAGGGACTATTCCAATGGACGAAGCAGTGGTATCCAGTCGCAGTTATAGAATTTTTGGATGCGTCACGTCCTCACGCTATGCAGTTACTAGGTAAAGATATTGTTTTATGGCGAGATGGTTCTAGTAAATGGCGTTGTTTTGAAAATTTTTGTCCTCACCGACTAGCGCCTCTATCAGAAGGGCGTGTTGAACCAGATGGAACGCTGATGTGTGCGTATCATGGTTGGCGGTTTGATGCGGATGGTAAGTGTGTGAGTATACCGCAGTCCATAGATAAAGAAACTGAAGCCAAGCATTGCGCTAATTCTAAATCATGTGCGATCGCTTATCCTACTCAAGAACTGCAAGGACTTCTCTGGATATGGGCTGAATCGGGTAATCAAGCCCAAATTGAAAGTAAATTGAGAAAACCGCGTCTAGTTCCCGAACTTGAGCAAAATTCAGATAGGGTAGTTAAATTATTTTGGAATTTTCGTGATTTACCCTATGGTTGGGATTATTTCATGGAAAATGTGTCAGATCCAGCCCATGTTCCCGTTTCTCATCATGGACTTGTAGGCGATCGCTATCGAGATGCTAAATACTATGACATGATTCGACTTCGAGAAATATCTACCCAGGAGGGGTTTTCTTTTGCAATTCAACCTCCAGCGCCCAATATTCAAGAAGCGGTGCATGACTTCCAGCCACCTTGTCAAATGAGAATTGCTTCCACATTTAAAGATGGGGGACAACTAATTTTAGTCTTATATGCCACTCCAACTCGTCCGGGTTGGTGTCGTCATATAGGTTGTCAAGTATTAGTTAAAAATGAAGCAGGTAAAAAACCAGGTGGTTTAGCAATCTTTGGTTTACCAATGCCAATTTGGTTAGGTCATGTTTTAGCTTCTCTATTTTTACATCAAGATGCAGTATTTCTCCATTACCAAGAAAAGATTATCGCCCAACGTAAAAAAGGTGCATGGTTGAATGAAGTTTTTACCCCAAATCCTCAAGATAAAATGGTGATTACATTTCGCCAATGGCTAGAAAAACGCGCAGGTGGAACTATACCTTGGGCAGAAGAATGTAATTCGGAACTACCATCAGCAGAGTCAGATAAAAAGAAATTATTTGATGTTTGGACAACTCATACTCAACATTGTCAAGTTTGCCAAGATGCTTTAAAAAATATTCAGCGACTCTCTTTATCAGCTTATATAATGAGTGCTGTATGTTTGTGTTTAGCAGTGATTTTAGATGCTAGAAATATAGCCACACAAGGAGAAACAGCATCTATTTTTAGTGTTCTTCCTCCCACACAATTCTGGTTAGCAATTAGTGGAGGAATTCTATTAGCAATTCTGGGATACTTCCTGAAAAAATTCACCAATCTTTTTCACGTTTATGAATTTGAACACGCCAAAAATAATTAAGAAAATTGCTGAAAAGACAACGGCAATATAATTCATGACTAATAGAAAATCCTGATTTTTCAAATCACATAGGTAGCCTTCCCCCAGGGAAGGCACTTTTCGTTTTATCTGTGTGGATGTGATTTATAATCGCCCAGTCTAGTATTAATTGAAATATTTGCGTAAAGATACGTGATAATTGTGATTACTTATCAATAAGTCTACAAATAGGTTAGGAGTATAGAGAATGGGACTGTGGAAATTGTTGACAACCAATGTTCAGGATTTGAAATTGGGACAAGGGGTAGAAGTGGTTAAAACTGGCTCTGAAGCCGCCAAAGCCGTGTTAGACCTGGCAAAGGCTGTAAATGAGCAAAAATCAAAATTGTCCGACCTCAAGCCCTATGTAGAACAAATATCCTCGCTTTTAGATGTCCTCAATAGTCCACTTGGTCAGGTTGCTGGTGCAGTCATTCCTTTTGCACCTATTGCGTTGACTATGATTAAGTTGATTATTGACCAGACGCAAAAAGAGTTAAATTTAGAACAGTGTGTAGCACTTGTCAGCCAAGCTGCTTATTTAGAAAGCTTTCAGGCACTTCTCAAAGAACAGCCAGAATTAATAGATAAATTAAATCAATCTCCTGCTTCTGATGCAGTTGCACGACAGATTAAAAAATTGGGTGAACAGGAATTAGATGAACGGGAAGCGAAAAAAGCCATAGTTTATTTCCATGAATCCAAATTAGCAGCATCATTCAATGAAGTTTTACAACAACGTTTACAAGAAGCAGGTTTAGAAGCAGCAAAAGCCGAAATATTAACTGAACAGGTAGCACGAAAAACCGATGAATATCTGTTATCTTCACTGGTAGAAACGGGAGATAAAGTTAAGCAATTAGTACAATGGTATAGTGCTGGCGGAAAGGAACAGCTAGAGAAATACCTGAGTCTTGAAGATTATTTAGAACAGCAAATTAAACCTAAACCCGAAGAAAAGATTTTTGACGAAAAAGAAATCACCTTCCGAGATTTGTATGTTCCTTTGCAAGTGCGTCCAGTAGATGAAAAGGGTAAACCTGTTGGAGATGAGAAAGAGCAAATAGAGGAATGGGTCATAAAAATGATTAATGACTCAGATAAAAAACAGAAAGTTTTGTTTATTCAGGGTGAAGCAGGAAGGGGAAAGAGTGTCTTTAGTCGGATGTTTGCTAATAGGGTGCGGCGAGAATTACACCCCAGCTTTACACCAATTTTAATTCGCTTGCGGGATTTGCGGGTGTTAGCGAATAATCTGACGGAGACGCTGGAGAACCAACTAGAAACTTTTGATTTTGTTAGTAGTGATTCTGGTTGGTTGACGGATAAAAAAACTCGATTTTTATTTTTGTTAGATGGGTTTGATGAACTTTTGTTAGAAGGACGAGCAACCGGAGGACTACAAGAATTTTTACAGCAAGTAGAGAGTTTTCAAAATAATAGCCATCATCGGTTTTTGGTCACAGGTCGCCCTTTGGCATTGCAAGGAATTGAGCGTTTAATTGCACAAACCAAATGCTTAAAGAGAGTTGAACTTCAGCCAATGGATAATGCAATTAGGGAAACATGGCTGAATAAATGGGAAACTAAAGTTGGTACGCAGGAAACAACTGAATTTCAGGAATTTTTACAAGCTTGTCCAGAAGAAATTAAAGACAACCTAGCGCGAGAACCCTTACTGCTTTATCTCTTAGCAAGAACGCACCGAGAAAAACATTTTAATGCTCAGATGTTTGCAGGTGCGGAAGGGATTAAAGCCAAAATTCGCATTTATGATGAGTCAATTAAATGGGTGTTGAAAAAACAGCGTGAGGATCTAAACCAGGATTTGACTGGACTAGAAAGCGAATATTTGCGAGAGTTTTTAACAGAGGTGGCTTTGTGTGTGGTGCAGTCTGGTAATGAATCTGCCAACATCAAAATGTTAGAGGTAAGAATTAAAGATACGAGTGACCGAATGACTAAATTAATTCAGCAAGCTAGAGAGCAAAATTCTCTGGAAAAAGTTAAAGATGAAAAGGTTCTGAATAATTTATTGACGGCTTTTTACATTAAGCCTGCGTCTGGGAAACAAGATGGTTCAATGGAGTTCGTTCATAAAAGTTTCGGCGAATTTTTATTTGCAGAACGATTGGTAAACAGTTTTTGTGATTGGACAGATCAAGTCACCAAGCGTAACCGTCAAGAAGACTCAGTTTCAAAAGAGGTGATGGATAAGCAAGTTTATGATTTGTTGGGTTATGGAAATTTAACGCCGGAAATTGTTGAATATTTAATGGGGTTATTAGCGGAAAAATCAAAATTTGACACTAAATGCTATTTAAAACTATTCCAAAGATTGGAGGATTTTTACCTGCGTTGGTGCGATGGAGAATTTATTGATGCTGCACCTTCAGAAAGGGAAAATCTGCCTCTGTTTAAAAAAGAACAATTGAAAAAACTATTACCAGAACGAGAAAAACATTTGGGACTGCGACAGGTGGATGTGTACACAGGTCTGAATGTGTTGATTTTGCTGTTGGAGTTGCATCGTTACGCTAAATCAAAGGACGACTTGAAAGACAACATTAGCTTTTATCCTTGTGGTCAGCCAGATAAAACAGATGAGTTTGATGACGAACGCTTACTTCGCATCATTAGCTATAGTCAGTGCCTGGGGGCTTATACCTATAACCAAATCCTGAAATTCTTTCTCAGCGGTGCCAACCTCAGCGGTGCCAACCTCAGCGGTGCCTACCTCACCCGTGCCTACCTCAGCGGTGCCAACCTCAGCGGTGCCAACCTCAGCGGTGCCTACCTCAGCGGTGCCTACCTCAGCGGTGCCTACCTCAGCGGTGCCTACCTC
>NZ_JAQMTJ010000100.1:0-27293 GCF_028330815.1 Dolichospermum lemmermannii CS-548 | reverse complement strand
CCAATTACCAATCACCAATTACCAATTACCAATTACCAATTACCAATTACCAATCACCAATTACCAATTACCAATTACCAATTACCAATTACCAACAAAAATGATTAAAGTCTTACTTGTAGATGATCAAAGTTTAATTCGTCAAGGTTTAAGAGCCTTATTAGAATTAGAAGCAGATATAGAAATTGTCGGGGAAGCTGAAAATGGTCAAATCGCAATTAATCTAGTTGAAAAATTAAAACCTGACGTAATTTTAATGGATATCAGAATGCCTATCATAGATGGAGTTGCTGCTACCAAAGAAATTAATCACCATTTTCCTCACAGCAAAATTCTTATTTTAACAACTTTTGATGATGATGAATATGTGAAAGCAGGATTACAAAATGGCGCAATGGGTTATTTACTTAAAGATACACCCTCAGAAGAGTTAGCAGTCGCCATTCGTGCAGTTGACAAAGGATATTCCCAATTGGGACCAGGAATAGTCAAAAAACTAGTCACTCAATTTCCGGCTAATTCACAACCAGTATTAGCTGTACCAGCGAACTTAGCGGAACTCACCCCTAGAGAAAAAGAAGTTTTGCGGTTAATTGCTATTGGTGATAATAATCGAGAAATTGCCCAAAAATTGTATATTTCTGAGGGTACAGTTAAAAATCATGTTACCAATATCTTAAATAGACTAAGTTTACGCGATCGCACACAAGCTGCTATCCTGGCAAATAGTTTTTTTACTTACTTACAACAAAATATTGAAAATAAATAGCACATAATTTAATTCATAAGGGGGTTAGAAAAGAGGCATCCATTTACACAGTTCCATCATTGTGCAAACATGAATTGGCAATTTGTATGATTGATTGGTATTCCTGAATTGAGGTATGAAAATCAAAAATTCCCTTTCTGAAACTCTTAATCTTTGCGCCTTTGCGCCTTTGCGTGAGACTAATTCATACTTTCATTCACCAACGCCGATTGATTTAGCTTTTATTGAACAAGCTTATGTAGAAGTTTCTTCGGCTGCGGTACTCAAAGAAACAGGATGGTCAGCAGCCTTATTCAGACGTTTAATTGCTACTGGTGCATCTGATATGTAGTACCATAGGGAATAGGTGTAGGGGTTTAGCTCATGCTTTATCCCTGCTCCCTGCTCCCTGCTCCTTGCTTCTTATTTTTACTAAAAACTTATTCAGTAAATTTTAATTAGTATTAACTTGTGTCGTATCAACATCTGTAGTGCCATCAACAGTGTGAGCTACAGCAATTAGTTGATTAAGAATATCCTGGGTGGGAACTTGACCTTTTAGTACCACAGTGCTACCTGTTTGAGCAACCCAGAGAGTGTGAACATCATCAAGTTCAGGAGTTTGATCAAATGCTAATGCTACGCGCTTGGCTAAACCACTTTGGTCATATTCTCCATTTAATCCCATGCGTTCTGGCTCTGTTGTTTGTGTATTAGCATCGTCGCTAGAAATTGGATTAACTTGGGCGCTTTCCGATTGCTCTAAGCCAAACATTCTTTGTAACCAACCCATAAATACTTTGTTCCTGTCAATTTTCACTGCTGATGACAATATATGGCTTTAATTTAAAGGCTGCATCTATCTTTGAAAATAGATAACTTTTCCACAGGAACGGAACGATCGCAATTATTAAGTATAAAATAAAAATTCAGACCGACAATGCAGCGTAGTCGAAACTCGCTTTGCAGTCATGAGTGCCGGTCTGCGTTCATGTCATGCTCCTTTAGTCGCCGATGAAACATACGCTGTCAGTTATTGTGGAAGATGAAGCGGGGGTTCTATCCCGCATTGCTAGTTTATTTGCTCGTCGGGGTTTTAATATTGAAAGCCTGGCTGTGGGACCTGCGGAACAGGAAGGAGTATCCCGAATTACGATGGTTGTTCCTGGTGATGATCGCATTATTGAGCAACTTACCAAACAACTGTATAAGTTAGTTAATGTTCTCAAAGTGCAGGACATTACAGAAATTCCTTGTGTAGAAAGAGAATTGATGCTTCTGAAAGTAAATGCTACTAGCAGTAATCGTTCGGAGATTATCGAATTGTCGCAGATTTTCCGAGCGCGAATTGTGGATGTGGCTGAAGATTCTTTGACTTTGGAAGTTGTGGGTGATCCTGGTAAAATGGTGGCGATTGTGCAAATGCTACAAAAATTTGGACTGAGAGAAATCGCTCGCACAGGTAAAATTTCTCTGACTCGTGAATCGGGTGTGAATACTGAATTACTGAAGTCTTTACAAGCAAAAGTCTAGTGTAATTGCAAACGGATGATCAAGAAGTTAATCATCGAAGTTTTTCATGTAATCAAGCAGCAGATATGGTGTAATGGCTATATCTGCTGCTATTATTTTGATAATGAAGATTAAAAGTTAGGTGTTGCTAAAATTTCATCTTGCCTAAATTAAGTCGGTAATAGAAAATTGTCGCTGTTTCTCAAGGTCTTGTAAATGAAGTTTTTCTATATATATGGCTTCAGCATAATATTTATCTTTTTCTGGTTCGGCTTCAGGATCTATTTTTTCCCATTGTTCCATAAAATAACGATAGCGTTTTTCTCGAAATACTCTCTCCATGCAAGCTAATGCTGCTTGAATAACATGAGGAGTTCGTAATATTTCTGTTTTATTTTTTTCGTTGAGATGAAATATATGAGAAACTATTTCTAGTTCTTCTGCTAATTCTAAATATCTATTTTGCACACTAGAAATTAAATCAACTTCATCAACTGTAAATTCTGCCATTTGTTGCCATAAAAAGCGATGATGAGAAAGACTAAATTCTAAATTACGGTTTTCTAAATCTTCAATAATTATTTGCCGCTGCTGGGAAGAATGAAGATAAATAATTAATAATAATGCCTCCGCTCGTTCTAGTAAACTGCGTTCTGTGTTAACTAAAGATAGCTTTGGGGTTTTAGTTGCGGGATTACTTGTCCGCGGATTTAGAGATTTTATCCTACCAGGTTTAATTTGAGTTAGGAGATTTTCAACTCTTAAAGGAATAAGTCGAGTATCTCCTAAACTCAATATTTCTGCACAGGAAGAAACATAATAATTAAGTGTATCACTATTAACGATATTTTGCAATAGTTTAACTATTTGTTGGGTGACTTGTTGGAAATCAGTAGCTTGTTTTAAATCTCGATTTTTAATAATATTTTGAATTTGCCAATCAAGCCAAAGTGGCGCATTTGTTAATAGTTGTTGATAATCGGCTGAGGTATGACTATGTAGATATTCATCAGCATCTTTACCATTAGGTAAATTGAGGATTTTTAATTGCACTTCCCCTGCATAAGCCAAATTAGCAATTTCACCAATTGCTCTTTCTGTGGCGTTTGTGCCGGCTTTATCAGCATCGAAATTGAGGATTAATTGTTTGGATTCTGTGTAACGTAATAATAGCCGCACTTGTTCTATACTTAATGCAGTTCCTAGGGAAGCAACGGCGTTATTAATTCCGGCTGCATGGAGAGCGATCGCATCAAAATATCCCTCAACTACCACCGCTTGATCAACTTTAGAAATACCGTCTTTAGCTTCATCTAAAGCAAATAACATTTTCCCTTTACTAAATAATTCTGTTTCTGGAGAATTGAGATATTTCGGTTGTTCCTCCGTTAAAGTTCTGCCACCAAAAGCAATGACTCTACCTTGAATATCCCGAATAGGAATCATTAAGCGATCACGAAATACATCATAATATCCACCCCCTTCTTTCCGGGGTTTAATTAATCCCGCTTGTTCTACTAATTGCACGGGATAATGTTTACTTTCTACCAAATAACGGTAAAGAGTTTCCCAACCAGCAGGAGCATAACCTAAACCAAATTGTTGAATTGTTCCTTGTTTAAATTGACGAGTTTGTTCTAAATACTCTAATGCTTTTTGTCCTTGAGACTGTCTTAAAGTGTGTTGATAAAATTGAGCAGCAGTAGCAAGAACCGTATATAATTGATCACGTAAAGATATTTGCCGTTGTAATTCTTGTCTTTGTTCAGGTTCTAAAGTTTTAACCGGGACTTGATAACGTTTTGCTAAATCTAGTACCACGTCTGCAAATTGACGTTTTCCCAAGTCCATGACAAACTTAATCGCATTACCCGCTGCTTGACAGCCAAAGCAATAATACATTTGCTTATTAGGACTAACGCTAAAACTGGGGCTTTTCTCATCATGAAAAGGACATAACCCCAAAAAATCTTTACCTCGTTTCCGCAAAACTACATACTCCGAAACCACATCAACAATATCAGCCCTGAGTTTTACTTCTTCGATAGTGTCTGGATGTAAGCGGGGAATTTGCATGAGAGGTAAACAGTGAGAAGTGATATCTATTATATAGCAGGATTCACATCCAAAAATAGGGGAAGAAACTGCTAGATAATCTCTACCCATAACTACCCATACATTACTATTTGTCCGCATCTTCAATCAGTTGATCAACAAAATCCGTTGCTGCCAGTCAGGGACGGTTTTTGGGTAAGTTTTATAGAACCGGAGAGAAATATATCTTTTGCAACTGACAACTGACAACTGTACGGGCGAAGCATTTGGAGAACTATTTTTGGCAATGACCGATGATTATCTTCCAAATGCTTCGCCCCTACTAACAACTGACAACTGACGAATTACCAATCCAATCTAAAATCGTCTGGTTAACTTGTTCTGGTGATTCGTCATGGGGACAATGACCGACATCTTCCAAATATAGCAATTGCAATCTTTTATTGTAGCCCACAAATTGATTTGCTAGTTTTGGCGGCACAAATCGGTCTTTTTTCCCCCAAATTAACAGCATAGGAATTGTTAAGTTTGGTAAAATCTTCTTGACACTAGGACTAAAATTAACCCCCGTTGTCGCTTTAAACAAGGCTCTAAAGGCACGGGCAGATCCCCTATCCTGCGGCGGTCCTGCTAAAATATCTATAAGTTCATCAGTAATAGCTTCAGGATTTGCATAAGCTAAACTAGCCCAAGGACGCAGTACACCAGGACGACGCACAAAATAAAATATCGGTTTTAATATTAATCTGGAAGTAAATATACTTTTAATCCCGCTAACAAGAGGTTGTAAAGCAGTCGGGATCATCTCCTGTTCCAAATTAGGATCAGGTAAACTCATCATCACTATCCCCTTCACCATATCAGGATGGTTAGCGGCTGCGACTAGAGAAATTAGTGAACCGATGGAATTACCCACTAAAACCACTGGTTGACGAATAAAGGTTTTCCAAAAATCGTAAACCTGCTCTACCCACAGTTCCACATTGTAGCTAGTTGCAGCCTTTTCCGAAGCCCCAAAACCAATCATGTCTAAGGCGTAAACCGGATGAGATTTACCCAAAACCTCTAAATTATGTCGCCAATGACCAATGGACGCGCCGAAACCATGAAGTAAAATTAAAGGTGTTGTTTTTGCATAATCATGGGGAGGACGAATATAAGTATAACGGGTTTGCCAACCACGCCACACCCAATCCCTTTGATTACCAACTCTTTGCTGCCAATGTCTTACGGTAGTCACAGTTATCTCTTAGTGATTAGTTGGAAACTATTAATTTTGTGCGTTCTTTCTTAATATGTTACATTATATTTGGTTAGCTTCAATGTATACCTAATTTTGCTATCATGGAAACATCTTCTAGATATCATACCTCTATGTATCTCAGAAGAAAATTGTAACAATAGTTATTAGTGTCAAATATCATGTAATTTACGTTAAATAATGCAGTGGAATCAACTCAGAGTCAGGCTATACAGTCAACGACTTGATTAAACTTCTCTTATAAATTTGCTACACTAGAGAGGGATATTCATTTTCCAATTCTGAGTTACTGTTGTATTTTGCCTTCAATGGCATATCAAACTAAACTAACTAAATTCAAGACCAGTCCAAAATCTTAACTAATAGAGCTGCCACTAATCATAATGCCTGTGATTGAGAAAAAAAGAACTCGCGATCTGCCCCAAATTAACGAACGGATTCGCTTCCCGAAAATTCGGGTCATTGACACTGATGGCGCACAACTGGGAATTATAACTCCGCAGGAAGCGATACAATTAGCAGAGGAAAAGGAATTAGACCTAGTGCTAATTAGTGACAAGGCTGATCCGCCAGTGTGTCGAATAATGGACTATGGGAAATATAAGTTTGAGCAGGAGAAGAAGGCGCGGGAAGCCCGGAAGAAACAGCACACGGCTGATGTGAAAGAAGTGAAAATGCGCTACAAAATAGAAGAACATGACTATAATGTGCGCGTTAAGCAAGCTGAACGCTTCCTTAAAGATGGCGATAAAGTTAAGGCTACTGTGATGTTCCGAGGTCGGGAAATTCAACACAGTGACTTGGCAGAAACGTTGCTTAAACGGATGGCTACGGATTTAGAGCCTTTTGGTGAACTTCAGCAAGCACCTAAGAAAGAAGGGCGGAATATGATGATGCTGATTTCACCCAAAAAATAATCTTGTCAACAACCTGGTAATGAGTGCTGTATAAATTAGTGAATAATAGGATCTAAAATTGACCCCAGGGAAATTTTTCCCATTCCCTCAGCATTCAACCATAATTAGATTTATGTCAATTTATTCTAAAATGATAGTCCTGAAGGCTGAGTGGGAAAAATAATACTCAGTTGTTCAGGACTTTTGCTATGTTATTGCATATTTTAGATCGCCGTCCACCACAGGAAAAACTCCAGCGGCTGATAGAACACGGAATTGTGGAACGGGAAAAAATGCCGGATAGTAATGAAAAACATTAAAAACAGATCCACATCCTCTGGTAGCGGCTCTAGTTCAGGAATTGATGAAGAAATCCGCTCTTTGACATTCTCTGATATGAAATTCTCAACATAAAAAAGAGGTCATTACTGACCCCTGATAAAATCAAAATAAAATAATATTTGATTTATAGAAATTAAGACAAACCAGTATTAGTACCTTGTTTACCAGTTGCTAATTCCACCTTAACAATCTTGCCACCCATTTTTTGAATCCGTTGTTGTTCACGGAACCAATTTTCATAAGGAACTAACTTAGTAAAGTAAGTATTTTGTAATTCGCGTTGGGTGCGAGTCCGAGTTAGGCTGGGAACACAAGCAGTTACTTTAAATAAACGAGCCATTTTGTTTCAAATCTCCTGATATTGTTTTAGAAACTTTTTTATCTCAAATATCTTGAGTCAAAATCTTTAATTATTTTTTCCAAGGCTGGAAATCAACCATCAATACTAGACTGATAACACTTACAATCAATCAGCAAGAGAACCTTCTAGCAATCATGATTGATCTCCAGACCTTAACAAAGCCGCACCTATATGACTAAGTGCAAAGCTAACTCTTAGCTCAAGCCAGAGGAGACATAGTCAAAGTAAACGCCCATTTCTTTACCAGCGTCAGGACCAACCAAACTAGCGGTTACTTCCTTCATAGCTTGGATAGCTTGAACAGTAGCGCCTACGGGTACTCCCAAGGAGTTGTAGGTTTCTTTCAAGCCATTCAATACGCGCTCATCCAAAATGGAAGCGTCACCAGCAAGCATAGCGTAGGTAGAATAACGCAAGTAGTAATCCAAGTCACGGATACAAGCTGCGTAACGACGGGTGGTGTACATATTACCACCGGGACGGGTGATGTCAGAGTACAACAAGGATTTAGCTACAGCTTCTTTAACGATCGCAGCAGCATTAGCACTGATGGTTGTAGCTGCACGAACGCGCAGTTCACCAGTAGCGAAGTAGCCTTTTAGCTTTTCGAGAGCAGCGGTATCAAGGTATTTACCTTGAACATCTGAAGAATTGATAACGGAGGTAATTGCGTCTTGCATTGTTGTTTTTTCCTTATTTCCAACCTTATTGCCACAGTTTGAGTTTGAGCCAAAAAACAGCTAAAACTTACTGCATTGCACCAACAACGTAGTCGAAGTAAGAACCAGCTTCACCGGAGTCTTCAGCAGACAACAAGGTAGCAGCAACGTTCTTCATAGCGGCAACGCCACCAGCAACTGCATCAATGGGAGTACCCAAAGATTTGTACATTTCGCGGACACCAACGATACCGATTTCTTCGATGGCTGTAACATCACCAGAAACGATTCCGTAGGTAACAAGACGCAAGTAGTAGTCTAAGTCACGCAAGCAAGTAGCTGTCATTTCTTGACCGTAAGCGTTACCACCGGGGGAAACAACATCAGGACGTTTTTGGAACAGTTGGTCGCCAGCACCTTTAACAATGCGTTCGCGGTTTTCGGTCAATACTTGAGCGATGCGAAGACGTTGTGCGCCACCAGCAACAAAACCTTTGATTCTGTCTAATTCACCGGGGCTGAGGTAGCGAGCTTCTGCATCAGCATTCACGATAGCTTTCGTGACGATACTCATTAATGGATTCCTCCAAAACTAATGGAACCAGAATTTGATTAAACTGGTACGACTTTATATGGTTGGTACTGAATTTACATCTTGATTTACATTTTTAGCCAGATTGACTGGATTTGGTGTAAACCAGGTGGAAAACTCAATTACCTCCCGCAAAATATTGTCCAGTATTATGTTGAGCATTTATTACTGCTCTTAATATTTTGTAACACTTATTTTCAGATTCGCTCATTCTCAGGGAACAGGGAACAGGCAAAAGAGGCAGGGGGGAGGGGTGCAGGGTGCAGAGGAGACGAATTTTCCCCCTTGCTCCCTGCTCCCTGCTCCATTTCTTCTTCTACTGTCACCTGTCACCTGTCACCTGTCACCTATCTATTAGGAAGACCACCTGTTAAAACAGAAGGAGATAAGCTAGACCAAGATTGTTTCACCAAGTCAGCTTCAGCTTGAACACTACCCAAGTAGTTACCTGCTGGTAAAGATGGATAGCGTTTGTAGGGAACAACGTCTTCACCAAAGTAACGAGCATACTCAGGACTGTTGACAATTGCCTCTACAGCCGACCGTAAACCGCTATCAGCCAATAATTTGTTATATTGACGGATTTCGCCTTGGGTAGCTGGTGCGCGTCCCAAAAGGTGACGGAAGAGGAATTCAATTACCTTGGTGTTGGGATAAGGCGCGTAGAACCGTTTGCGATAGATTTCGGAACTGGCTAGTTCGAGAACAAATTCACGCACGGTAATTTCACCGTTACGCAATTTGCTATCCAAGTCAGAACGGCGGAAATAAGCAGGTACTTGACCGCTAAATACGTCCATTACCTGACAGTAGATAGCATTAATGACCTGATTGGTTTCGGGGGAATTTGTCCCGGTGGTAGCACGGTAAATCCGGGCTGGTTTGCGACGGCTTGTACCAACACCAACTTCTACAGATTGACCACGACCATCATTGAAAGAACGACCCAATTCAATAAACAAGGGTTTAGTCTTGTCCATTTTCTTGGCTTGGGCTGCCAAATCAGCGATCGCCTTGGCGAGAATTGGCGTATTCTCAGTTTTAATCCGGGGCTTCACAGTTTCAAAACTAGGAACAACCAAATCATCATTTTGCTTGGTTAGCTGGTTGTAAAGCTTCTCGGTATTGGGGAAATTAGCCGCAGGTAAAGTGGGGAAGCGACGGAAAGGAACAGTATCTTCACCAAACACCTGACCATATTCAGCACTTTCAACCATCGCGCTAATAAAAGCCCGAATCCCTTGAGTAGCTAAAATTTGGTTGTATTTGCGAATTTCTGCTTGGTCAATAGGGGCGCGACCTAAGAAATGCTTAGTTCCCAACTCAATTACTTTTGTATTGGGGTAAGGTGTGTAGAACTCCTTCAGGTACAGGCTAGAGTAACCCAAACCTTGAATAAATTCCTTAACGCTGATTTCACCATTCACCAACTTACTTTCTAGAACCGTGAACTCGTTCTTAGAAATGTAAGAAGCAATATCTCGCTCGAAAATCTGCCGATAAGCGCCGCTAATCACAGTTTCCGCCGCAACCTTGTCATTTTTAACTGCTGTCAGTTTAAAGACCTTGGTTTGCTCACGTTGCTTAGTAACACCTTGGTTAATGCGGAACTCAATATCTGGTTCAGTCCGCATTTCTGTGACTGTACCCAATTCCACAAAGCGAGGTGTTTCCTGTTTCTCAACATTCGCCAAATCTTCGCGGATAGTCCCCACACGTAATTGACGTAAAGACACACCCGCAGGAGTTAGATAGCGTTCGTAAGGAACTGTATCTTCATTAAATGCTTGGCTGTATTCGTCACTGTCCAGAATGGCATCAACGACCGCATAAAAGCCCTTCTTAGCAGCGATGTCAAAATACTTGTTGTTTTCTTCCCGACCGTAGGTAGGACGACCTAACAAGCGACGGTGAATGTACTCAATGGCTTTACAGACATAGAGAGAAGTCCAGTACATCTTCCGGAATAAATCCGACTTCGCCAACATCCGCACAAACTCGCGGACGGTGATATCGCCGTTTTCCAGCTTAATTTCCGCAACTTTCAGCCGTTGACCTTCGTAAACATCACGACCAAAAACTTGTAGATAAGTAGCCTTAATTACCGCTTGGGTAGAACTTTCCGAGAACTTGACACTTACACCCTTAGGAGCTTTTCTGCCAATAGTTCCAGGTAACTGGTCTAACTTGAACACCTTCGCGCCCAAAGTCCCAGGAGCTACACTCCGAGCATTAGGATTGCTGAGTTGGTTATTGATACCAGGCCCTTGGTGAATCAAGATCCGGCGAGTATCCTTACTAAACGGTGCAGGGCTGCTGCTGGGGTTGCGGGTTGCTTTCGGGAAAATCGCCCCAAATTGAATTTCCAAGGGGTCATTACCAGAACCGTAGGGATGTTGGTCAGGTAATGGTTGTTCGTAAGCAGCAAAAGTTGTAATAAACTGAGGAACTTTCCGGAAAGGCGCACTGTATTTAAACAGGTCTTGCTGTTGTCCCCAGTTACGACATTCTTGGGCTTCTTGACCCAGACCCCGAATGTAGGGAACTGTTTCTTCACCAAAGTAATCGCTGTATTCGGTAGAATCTACCAAAGCATCAACTAAACCTGCCAAACCTTTGAGGGAAACAATGGCAAAATATTTTTGCACTTCCTCACGGCTACTTGGTCCCCGTCCTAAAATGTGACGGAAAGCCAATTCAATCACCCGGCTGTTAATAAAAGGCTGATAAAACTGTTTTTGGTAAAGGGGAGATTTAGCTAAACGGCGAATAAACTCCCGCATGGAGATTTCGCAGTTTTTGACTTTCGATTCTAAGTCAGAGATAGACAAGCTATAAGCACGGGTAATATCGCGCTCGAATACTTGACGGTAAGCCGCTTTAATGATTTCAGTCTTTTCGCTAGAAGACAAGCCGGGCTTCATGGCGTACTTGGGACGACGTTCTGCGGCCACAGCGTAAATTTGCGGCAGTTGTAATCCTTGTTGGTCGCCGGAAGGACGTTGACGAACTTTAGTAGAAGGTGTTGGTGCTTTAAATTCTGTCAGCAACACATTCATGTACTCAGTCACAATTTCTGTGGCTGCGGCATCTTTCCGGAAATAAGACAGGGACGCTGCTTTGATTTCTTGTAAAGCGACGATGGTTGCTTCTCCAGAACAGGCATTTTCAATAATTTCCCGCAAACCTCTGGTATTTACAGAGATGATGTTGGGGTCGCCAGCGACAATGGCGTAGGTGGCATAGCGCAAGAACCAAGACAAGTCACGTAAGCTTTTGGCCATGTTGCTAGGCCCATAACGAGCGACGTTAATAGGTCTAAAGCCTGGAGGTGTTGGTCCACCAGCAGAAGTATTGAAGATAGAACGGAGGTTTTCAAAGAAACCACCACTACTTTCAACGTAGGTGACTGTTCCTAGTTTCATGCCCTCTTGGACATTAGCACCAGCGCCAACCATTGCCAATTCTCGCTCTTGGGGCTTTTCTAAGAAAGCCATTGGTGAACCACCAATGAAAATCCGGTTAGCCGCACGAGAAACGATGATTTCGGAATTGTCTGTCAAAATTTTGGCAATTTCTAACCGCTTTGCACCGGAGGCAAAATAGCTGCTAAGTTCACTTAGTTCACCTCTTCCCAAAAAGCGGTCTTGTTGTTCCGCTTGGGAAATGGTGGCGACAGGTAAGGTTTGATATAGTTGCGGACGCGCAACTGAGCTTCCACCGCTTGCCTTAACACTCATGGGATTTTTAAGACTCCTATCATAATTGTTTATCTGTTCAGCCTGGGTTATTTATTTTAAGGCTTGACATTTTTGCGTATTTATGAATGTTACGCCTCTAAAACCCAGTAAATTAACTCGGTCAATTTTTAGATTAGAACGTTTTGCGTTTACACTGTTGGTTTATTAAGAAGTATGTCGAATCTGTAATCTAAATTTGATATTCAAGAAGATACATACTTCCATTTTCTGGGATGAATATAGATTTTATCGTACATTCTGTACTCTGATGATTCTTAAACTTATTCATAAAACCAGGGGACAGACGGGAGGCAAAAATGAGAATGCTATATTAGTAACGGGTTGGTAAACCGCTATATTCTCTATTTCGGTGATTGATATCAGAAGGAAATTACGTAAAATAAATTAAATGAGTAGCAAATACAACATTATGTATTAAATATTATTGTTTATTTTAACAAGTTACAAAATTTATGCGGAAACGGAGAATGTAAATCTCCATATATATCACAGTGGTGAAATTATGACGAAAATTTTAGTTACAGGTGCGGCTGGTTTTATTGGTTTTCACCTCAGTAAACACTTACTAGAAAGGGGTGATGAAGTTATTGGTTTGGATAATCTCAATGATTATTACGATGTAACTTTAAAAAAAGATAGACTAAAACAACTTTTAGAAAAACCTGGTTTTAGCTTCCATTTATTAGATTTAGCAGACAGAGAAAGTATCCCCAAATTATTCATTGAATCAAACTTTGATAAAGTTGTAAATTTGGCTGCACAACCAGGAGTGCGCTATTCATTAAAAAATCCCCACGCCTATGTAGATAGTAATTTGGTAGGATTTGTCAATATTCTAGAAGGTTGCCGGCATACAAATGTACAACATTTAGTATTTGCTTCTTCCAGTTCAGTTTACGGTGCAAATACAAAAATTCCTTTCTCCGTTCACGACAATGTAGATCATCCCGTTAGTTTATACGCAGCCAGCAAAAAAGCCAACGAATTAATGGCACATACTTATAGTAGTTTGTATGGCTTGCCAGCGTCAGGATTGCGCTTTTTTACAGTTTACGGTCCCTGGGGTCGTCCTGATATGGCATTGTTTCTCTTCACTAAAGCAATTTTGGCAGGACAACCAATTGATGTTTTTAATTATGGTAAAATGAAACGCGATTTTACTTATATTGATGACATTGTTGAAGGTGTAATTCGCGTTATTGATCAAGTTGCTGAATCGAATCTCAATTGGTCGGGAAATGCACCTGACCCCGCGACAAGTTATGCACCATATAAAAATTACAATATCGGCAATAATCAGCCGATTGAATTAATGAACTTCATCGAAACCTTAGAAAATTACTTGGGTATGAAAGCCAAAAAGAATCTGCTACCAATACAACCTGGTGATTTACCTGTAACTTATGCTGATGTTGATGACTTGGTGCAAGATATTGGTTTTAAACCGAATACTTCGATTGAAGTGGGTATTGAGCGATTTGTTGTATGGTATCGGTCATATTACCAAGTTTAAAAATTAGTAACTGATGATTGGTTATGGTTGATTTTACCAATTACCCGTTGGGTTCGTCAGTCGCTCATGGGGGAAACCCCCAAGACCGCGCCGACTCACCAATCACCAATCACCAATCACCAATCACCAAATTAAGTAAGCGCTTCCGCACCACCGACAACTTCCAGAAGTTCCTGGGTAATTGCGGCTTGACGGGCTTTGTTGTAAGACAAAGATAGAGTTTTAATCAATTCACCGGCGTTTTCGCTGGCGTTACTCATCGCTGTCATCCGTGCGGCTAGTTCACTAGCTGCTGATTCTTGTAATGACCGTAATAGCTGATTGCTCAGATATAATGGCAACAAAGAATCCAGAATTTGCACTGGATCTTGTTCAAAAATCATGTCACTAGGTAAAGCGGTAACTGTACTAGCTACCTTTTCCCGTTCCACTTGGAATTGACCACCACGGGTAGTTAGGCGGAAAACTTCGTCATCCGCTGCTTCCAAACCTTGGGTATCCAAAGGTAGAAGAGTTTGGACGACGGGACGAGAACTAACCAAGGAGACAAATTTTGTATAAACTAGCTCAATCCGGTCTACTTTTTCAGCCAGGAAGAGAGAAAGTAGTTCGTCAGCAATATTGGTAGCTTCTGCGGCGGTAGGAATTTGTTCTAAACCGCTGTAGGTAGCGTCAATTTTGTAACCACGACGTTGGAAATATTGGGTAGCTTTGCGGCCAACAAGAATTAAGGTGGTTTCTACGCCTTCAGCTTGCAGTTCCTTGGCGCGATTTTCGGCACGGCGGATCACGTTAGAATTGTAACCACCACACAGGCCGCGATCGCCTGAAACTACGAGTAACCCCACTGATTTAACTTCGCGTTTTTTCAGTAAGGGTAAATTAACATCTTCAAATTTGAGCCGAGTTTGTAACCCGTATAATACTTGCGCTAAACGGTCAGCAAAGGGACGGGTGGCAATTACCTGTTCTTGAGCGCGACGGACTCTCGCCGCTGCTACCAGCCGCATGGCTTCGGTAATTTTTTTAGTGTTTTTGACCGACTGAATGCGATCGCGTATTGATTTGAGATTAGCCATAATTTTTAGGTCATTGGTAATTGGTAATTGGTAATTGGTAATTGGTAATTGGGTAAAAGTTATTGCTATTACCTATTACCCACTACCTATTACCTGTTACCTGTTACGCTGCTGCTTGGAAGGTCTTTTTGAATTCGGTAAGAGCGGCTTTCAAAGCTGCTTCTTCTGCATCACCTAGAGCTTTGCTACCTTGTACGCCTTGGAAGTATGCAGTGTTAACATTCTTCAAGTAGCCACGTAGACCTAGAGCAAAGCTAGTTACTTGATTAACTGCAATATCATCTAAGTAACCGTTAATACCAGCGTAAAGAACCGCTACTTGTTCAGCTACGGAGAGAGGATCGTTTTGGGGCTGTTTTAAGAGTTCCCGTAAACGGACACCACGCGCCAACTGGTCTTGAGTGGCTTTGTCTAAATCAGAAGCGAATTGTGCGAAAGCTTGTAAGTCGTCAAACTGAGCCAATTCTAGTTTGATTTTACCAGCAACTTTTTTCATTGCCTTGGTTTGCGCCGCAGAACCTACACGGGATACAGAGATACCGGGGTTTACAGCGGGACGGATACCAGAGTTAAACAAGTCAGAAGACAAGAAAATCTGACCGTCGGTAATGGAAATTACGTTGGTAGGAATGTATGCAGATACGTCACCAGCTTGGGTTTCAATGATAGGTAGAGCAGTCATACTGCCTTTACCTAATTCATCGCTGAGTTTAGCAGCACGTTCCAACAAGCGAGAGTGAATGTAGAATACGTCTCCAGGATAGGCTTCCCGACCGGGTGGACGACGGAGGAGCAAGGACATTTGGCGATAAGCCTGTGCTTGCTTGGAAAGGTCATCATAGATGATTAAGGTCGCTTTGCCTTTGTACATGAAATACTCAGCAATACTAGCGCCTGTGTAGGGTGCGAGGAATTGGAGGGTAGCTGGGTCACTGGCGTTAGCCGCAACAACTACTGTGTAGTCCATCGCGCCTTTTTCTTGTAAGGTTTGAACTACGTTAGCAACGGTGGAAGCTTTTTGACCGATAGCCACGTAAACGCAAACTACATCTTCACCTTTTTGGTTGATGATGGTGTCAATAGCGATCGCTGTTTTACCAGTTTGACGGTCGCCAATGATTAATTCCCGTTGACCACGGCCGACGGGAATCATGGAGTCAATAGCGGTAATCCCTGTTTGCATCGGTTCATGTACAGACCGACGAGCAATAATCCCAGGGGCAGGAGATTCAATTAACCGAGTTTCGGTAGTCTTAGGATCACCTTTACCATCAATAGGACGACCCAAAGCATCAACAACGCGACCAATGAGAGCGTCACCTACGCCTACTTGGGCAATTCTACCAGTAGCGGTTACAGAGCTACCTTCTTGAATACTCCGACCTTCGCCCATCAGTACCGCACCGACGTTATCTTCTTCTAAGTTTTGGGCGATACCAATTGTGCCATCTTCAAATTCTAGGAGTTCCCCAGCCATAGCTTTTTCCAAGCCATAAATCCGGGCAATACCGTCACCTACTTGTAGCACTGTACCAACGTTAGCAACTTTAACCTCTTGGTCATATTGCTCGATTTGTTGTTGGATGATACTGCTGATTTCGTCAGGTCTAATGGAAATACTCATTTGTCGTGCTAATTAGTGTCGGAAGAAGTTAATGATAATTAGTGATTGGTCATTGGTCATTGGTCATTGGGAAAAATTATCCCTATTACCCATTACCTATTACCCATTACCCATTACCGATTTAGTTACTGCTTAAACGTAAGGAAAGACGACGTATTTGTCCACGCAAACTAGCGTCAATTACTTGAGAACCAACTTTGATAATTACACCACCAATTAAATCGCTGTCTATTTTTGTGGCTAATTCCACTTGACGCGCTTTGGTAAGAGTAATCACCTTTTCTGTAATTGCTTGCTGTTGGGTTTCTGTGAGGGGAACCGCAGAAGTAATTTCAGCTAATACAGTTTGATTTAGTTGGCGTAATAGCACTAAATACTGCTGTAAAATTGGTTCTAAGAAAGCAATCCGTCTTCTGTCAACTAACAGCAGTAAAAAGTTACGGAGGCAGAGGTTTACACCTTCACCAAGTAATTGTTTGAGGACATTTTTCTTGTTCTCTGGCTTGACAAAGGGATTGCTCAAAAAGCTTGTGAGTTCTTGACTCCCTGTTAATAAGCCGATAAATGTCCGTGCGTCTCCCCCAACCTCTTCTGTTAAGTTTTGAGATTGAGCAATGGATAACAGTGCCTGTGCATAAGGCTGAGATACTTCAGCGGTTGCTGCATCACTTTTCATATCTCGCCTCCCAGTTGTGCGATGCTACGATCAATTAAAATTTGTTGAGCATCTGCGCTAATACCACCCTTGAGTTGTGCTTCCACTTTTTGCAGTGCTTGTAGCACTACCTTTTGTCGAAGTTGGGAGATAGCTTTCTCTAGTTCTGCATTCAAATCAGATGCTGCGGTTTCTTTCAACCGCTCTACATCCAGATTCGCTTTAACTAAAATAGCTTCTTTAGCTGCTTGAGCATTTTGTTCAGCTACTTGAGTAATTCTCTGTGCTTCCTGCTGTGCTTGGGTTAACTGCCCTTGGGCTTTTGCCAAAGCAGTTTGTGCTTCCCGCAAGCGTCCTTCTGCATCTTGAATAACGCTTTCAATATTGGAGCGTCTTTCGGTCAAGATATTGGTTAAAACTTTGCGTCCAAAGTAGAATAGTATGCCAATCAGAATTACTAAGTTAATTAGATTGGTTTCCAGGATGTCTAGGTTTAGACCGAAACCGCCTTCTGCTGCGCCTTCTGCCATTTCAGAGTTAACAGCTTCTGCGGCAAGTAATAAAATATTGCCCATGTTAGCCATCTACAAGTGCGCTGCTCGCTTGGTAATTCGTTGATTTTTCCCGACAGGGAAAAAAGTGCCAATGTTTTGGACACTTAAATTTCGCCACATTTTCGGGCATAAGCCCTGATGTGTTTATGCTTTCGTAGCACCAACTTGGTGATATAGTCGGAACTATTTCACCAAAGCAGGTCCTAATAGTTTTTCTAGAATCTGGTTGCTGAGGGCATCAACTTGTGCTTCTAGGGTTGCCATAGCTGCTTGCTTTTGCTGCTCTATTTCTCTAGCAGCTTGTTCGCGTTGAGCTTGGGCTTCCTGTTGAGCTTCAGCTATTTTTTGTGCTGTAATTTTCTTAGCTTCATTCTGGGCAGCTTCCATAGTTACTTGTGACTGCCTACGAGCGGATGCTAGTTGCTGCTCATACTCTTTGGTTAAGCTTTCAGCTTTAGCCAAGCGTTCACGAGCATCAAGGTTACTGGTACGGATAAAATTATCCCGATCATCCAATACCTTAGTCAGAGGCTTATAGAAAATTGCATTCAACAAAGCTGCCAGCAACAAGAATTGCAATGCCATTAATGGCAAGGTAGCATCGAAATCAAACATTTCTCTCCTCTTTGGCTGGAATAGGAATTTGCTTGGCTAGTAACGTGATCCAGCCGTTGATAATTTTACGAATCTCTTCCTAGATGATCCATAAATTGCCAGTTTTTAGAGGCGTGTAGATGTCCAGTTTTTTACTTGCTGTGACATCTTGCACGTCTCTAGATTAACAAAACTTTTTCGGTCTTAGGCAAAAGGGTTAGCGAATAGCAATACCAAGGCAATTACCAAACCGTAAATTGTCAAGGATTCCATGAAGGCTAAGGTTAAAAGTAGTGTGCCGCGAATTTTGCCTTCTGCTTCAGGCTGACGAGCAATACCTTCTACTGCTTGACCTGCTGCATTACCTTGACCAAGACCAGGCCCAATTGAAGATAAACCGATAGCGAGAGCAGCAGCTAGAACTGAAGCAGCTTGTACGATTGGATCCATGACGATTTTCCTTGCTTTAACTACAAAAATTACAAATGTACGTAACAACTAGATATGTGTTTTTCACACTGTACTAGGTTCTCAAATCGCCGTGGCGATGTTTTGAGCAAATTTGCTCGTTTTAACTGGGCAATCAACTGAGGAAGTTAATGCTCCTCATGTTCTTCTTCACCGTGTCCCTCTAAGGCTTCATGAATATATGCCCCGGCTAGGGTCGCAAATACGAGGGCTTGAATGGCACTAGTAAATAAACCCAAAGCCATTACTGGCAAAGGCACAAAGAGAGGCACGAGTAATACCAATACACCCACAACTAATTCATCCGCCAATATATTTCCAAATAGACGGAAGCTTAGGGAGAGAGGCTTGGTGAAATCTTCGAGAATAGCAATTGGCAAAAGAACGGGTGTTGGCTCAATATATTTCTTAAAGTAGCCTAGACCTTTCTTACTAAATCCAGCGTAGAAATACGCCAAGGATGTGAGCAATGCCAATGCGACGGTTGTATTGATGTCGTTGGTAGGAGCAGCTAGTTCACCAGCAGGCAATTTGATTAGCTTCCAGGGAATTAATGCTCCTGACCAATTTGATACGAAGATAAACAAGAATAGCGTACCAATAAATGGTACCCAGGGGCGATATTCTTTCTCTCCGATTTGGTTTTTCGCTATGTCCCGAATAAATTCTAGGGCATATTCCATGAAATTTTGGATGCCGCTAGGAATTTTTTGGACGTTTTTGGTGGCAGCTAGTGATGCTATTACTAGTGTAGCAATCACAAACCATGAGGTGAGAAATACTTGCCCATGTATTTTGAGACTGCCCAGTTGCCACAAGAAGTGATGACCTACTTCTAATTCGGCGAGGGGAAAAGCGTTAAAAGCGTTTAATACACTAAGCATGGGCGTTCTTCAAGGTTTTCCCCAAAAATCGAGGATTGGAGGATTGTCTGTAGTGGTTTAGCATTGTGCTTTACCTCTACAACTTTAAGCTTCAGGAATGAATCCAGTTTGCACAATATAGATGAGGAGGGTAGCTTTGTAGGTGAGAAACCCCAAGAATATAGGTAGAATATGTAGCTGATGCCATTGACTCGCCAATATAATCGGTATCATGATCAGAGCAAAACGATTTTTACTCAAACTCTGTTTTTCACCACCAAGTCTCTCGACATCGTTAGCCAGCATTTTTAAGTAAACCACACCTGTACACGCCCCAATCAAATAATTTAGGGCTATGTTTAAGGAATAAAAAATCCACACAGAGATAAAAATAATCCCCGTCAACACAAGTGTGATGACTAGCAACTTCTGATAGAGTTGATAGAACTCTTGCATGGAAGAGCTTACTGGTTCTGTTTGAGCAAAACCAGATTTCTCATCTTGTTGTGTTGTCTGAGTCGGTGCAATTGATTCTTCTGACAAGCTCACGAGACTTGAAACCAGTACAGCTAATATGAGATGACTGTACATTCAGTCAGTTGAATCATATCACGATCCGGTAACACTACTTTAGAAAAAAACAATTAACTTATTTTTGGTCATTGGTCATTGGTCATTGGTCATTGGTAACAGAATCGCCTATGACTGATTTTTTTATGAAGCGGGGGTTAGTAAGAGTAGTTGTTGTTTGAGGAGATGTCTTACTCCGTTTAAGTCTAGCTCGACTTGGGCTAAAATTTCAGCCACTGTGGCATTGTTACCACATTTTTGCATAAATTCAAATTCTGCTGTTGTTAAGTTAATAATTTGATAATCATAGTTAAATAAGCATTGACTGGGAAACCCATCTATGCAAGGGTTAAGTTCAGGAATAGCTGCTAGTAATGTGTTATCTGCTGACCAATCAGTTTTTGGTATGGGGGGACGACTGAGGAAAAATTCGTAATGGGTTACTTCTGGATTCAGTAATTCTACGAGACGATAACGTTGACGTTCTGTTAATTCTTCGGCTCGTTCAATTAGCTCTGGTGCTTTTTCTAGAAGCTTTTCCAATTGCCAAAAACCAGGATTTGAGAAACCTACAAAGTCTAAACCGGAAGCTTCTATTAATGTAAATAATGTATCAATATTGTAATCAGTTTCTTGAGGATGGACGTACATATCAGCGAAACATTCATCTCGCTGGTTTTCCATTGCCCATCTTTCTTTTTCTCGCTTGACAATGCGGTTGTTTTCTGGTAGAGAAGCGAAGATTTGTCGTCCGACTTGGACACCATCACGATAGTCGCCTTTTTTGTTACCTTGGAGGAGAGCGATCGCTTTTTGCATGAGTTGTATTTCCCATCTTCCCAATTCTCCATACACAAAGATGTGCATTATTCCACCGGGGGCGAGTTTTTTCGCTAATGCTTCAATACCCCGAATGGGATCTGGTAAATGATGAAGCACACCAACGCAATTAATTAATTCAAATTCTCCTGGTATCTTATCCACATCATAAATACTCAGATGATGAAATTCTACACGGTCAGCGCCAGAACTTTGACAGCGTTTTTTTGCTACTTCTAATGTACCAGCACTTAAATCTATTCCCACTACCTGCGCTTGTGGGTTGAGATGTACTAAATATTCTGTTCCCACTCCCGAACCACAACCAGCATCTAAAATGCGGATATCTTGCTTTTGTGGTTTTCTACCTGTGCAGAAGTTGTAAGCAGCTAACCAATTCCAACGCCAATTATATCCTGGTGGTGGTTCGTCGAGGATGGGTTCGGGAGGGAATGGATAGGTATCGTAGAGTTTCGCAACAGCAGCACTTACTTGGGAGTCAGACATGATTAGGAATAACGCAGCATTTCTGAGTTTACCGGATAGGGGGGATTTTGGGCAAAAAATAAATTCTGTCTATTCAGAGGGATTTAGCAATGCTAAACCCTTGTTGTTGATAGATATGGGGATTGATTCCGTAATAACACTAATGTTTATATAACTGACTTACCATCTCATCCAATTCTTTGTATGTTGAACGAATATCAGAAATGGTATCAGTTATTGCTGTTTGTAAACGAGTACATTGATCGAATATTTGCTGGATATATTCATCTGTTTTAGGTATTTTACCTTCCTGGATTAAATCTGTCCAAGTTAAGCCCCGTTTTTCATATTGTTGAAGATAAATTTTCAGAAATTCTAAAACTATTGTACTTTCTGAAAATATTAATTCTTGACGAACATTTAAAAGTTTATCATCTTTTATTTTTATTTTCGTGATAGTTTGATTACGTTCACCGATAATTTCAAATCTGTGCGGTTCTGCGTTTAAAAAATTCCAACAAGGTAAATTTAGACTTTCAAAAACTTGCCGAAAATTAACTTCGATTGTTGGATCACTATCACTATAATCGAACTTAATTTTATGTCCTAATTGTGTCAATGTATATAAATTCCAATTCGATTCTATTAAATGATTAACATAATCAATAAATGGCTGTTGTTCTTCTAAAGAAATATTTTTAATGGGAAATTCTTTCAAATCATCAGGATATATACGACTTTTAGCTATTTGAGTTTCACTATTGACACTCATAATATTTTCATCACGATTGTTTAATAGTAAAAAGCGTTTACCAAAACTAGATGCAAGAATAGCAGCAATATATCTTAAATCAAATTTTTCTGCTATTTTTATTTTCTCTTCTGCATATTGATAAATTTGTAATTTCTTACCTTTTCCATCACCAATAAGTTTTTGACGCTTTTTAGAAAGCTCATACATCTGTCTTTTTTCTTTCTCTAAACGCTTAACTTTATAAACATCATCCCATCTTACACAAATTCTCACACTATCAGGAACATAAAATCCATCTCCTTCTGCTATTCCTCGATCATAGGTGGGAAATGAAGTCATTCCAAATAAAATTTTAGGATAATTATATAATTCAGGAATTGTTGCTCTACGAATTTGTCCAGGAACTCTTTCAGTATCCCATTCCAGATAACGAATATTATCAATTGCTAGTTCTCTAATAATATTTTCTCCATCAATATATTTCTTAGAATGAATTTTATCTACTTGTGAACTTAAAAGAATATCTTTTTTAAATGCTCCTTTAGCTTTGGTTTCATCAGCATTCAAAACCATTCCTACAGTACAATAACAAATATCTTCTAAATATGTAACATCTTCAAAATTATCATTAACTACAAACTGTCTAAATACTTTTCCTTGATATTCAGATTGATTCAAAGGATTAATTTCTTGAATTTGTGTAAATGAACCAGTGTGTAAAACTCTTTTTACTTGATGATCATCTCCTGGGGGAATCTTTTCTAAAAAAAGAACCGTATTACTAACAACAGCATCAGAGAAAATTCGCACATTATTAAAAAAATCTACTTGATTAATAGTGAGATTTTTAGCAATATATTCTCGGAGTAACTCTCCATAATTATTAGTTTGAATACCCCTAGAAACAATCAAACCAACTTTACCTAAACCCTTGGTAGCTTTACAAGAAAGTTCAATAAATGGAACAAAGAGATCCCACTTTTCATGAAGTGTTTCAAATCGTCCAGAACTTTCTATTTCTCGACGATAAATATCTGCTCCAGGTTCATCAGCTTTAACATAAGGAGGATTAGCAACTACAAAATCAAAACCATCTGCAAACATTCCTGTTTGTGTTTTGATTTGAGCAACCGTAGAAAGTTCTAAATCAAGAATAGGGTTGAGTAATGTAGTTCTAATTTCTTGCGATTTTGCTAATAAAAGAGAATCTGTATTATAAACATTAAATCTATCAATAGTACAGTCTTTTAATGTATCTGCTTCTTTCGCTTGTTTGAGTAAATCAATCACTTGAATTAATAAATTTGTTTCGGCTAAATAACAAGCAAACGGATTAATATCTAAACAAAATAGGTTATTTTTCACCTGTTGAATAATAGCAGGAACATTTTCAACGGGAATTGTGTTTGTTCTCCGTGAACGATAGGAATCAATCAAACGACGCGCAGCATGAACTAAAAAGCTCCCAGAACCTCCTGCGGGGTCTAATAACTTTTTATCACGAATATCAGGATTATCAGATTTATATCCTATGCAGTCTAGAATATATTCAACTACTGGTTTTGGTGTAAAATATCTACCCTGTTCATGTTTTCCTTCTTCAACATATCTACCATAAACCATCCCAATAATATCACTATCAATTTGTTGTAAGTTAAACCCATTCAGGATGTGCAAAACTTTAATTAAAGTATTGGAATTTATCCGATACCAATTAAATAAATCAGCATTATTAAAGAAGTGAGTATAGATATTTTGAGCAGAACGATAGGACATTTCTAAAAGATAATCCATTGACATTCCTTGCGCTAAATCTAAATATCGCGGTTCAACTTCTTCTTTCCAATATTTAAACCCTCCATTAGAAAATTTACGATTAATTAATTTCTTGTCTTCACAAATTCTGACAATTAAAAGACGAGTGACATAAACATAAGCAGTTTGTCGAGCAAATTCTGTTTTTAATTTATCTTCATCTGCACCTTGTAAAATGGTTTTACTAACTAAATTACGCCAAGATATAAAATATTGATGTATTTTAATTGCATTTGCATGAGTTAAATTTTGATTGGCTTCCCATGCTTTCCAATCCAAAACAATTCTATAATATTCTTTTAAAATTTCACTTAGCTTAGTGTGGTCAAGTTTTTTAATTTTATTTTCATCAGCAATTTTAATTCCTAGTTCTTCTTGTTTTGATTCGGAAATATTAGGAATTAAATCTAATTGCACTACCTTTTGATTTTTACTAGGTTTTTTATCTTTTTGAGCTTGTTTTCTGGCTTGAGCATTTCTTAATTTATCTAAAAATATTTGTTCAAAATCGTGAATCGAACCTTGTGGTTTTTCGGCAAATTCAATTAATTTTTCACCAGCATCAGAAAATTCTCCAACTTCTAGAACTCCATACACTCTTAGATGATTTTTAATTTTATTCCGTAAACCTTCTAAAGTTTTAGTTATTGTTTCATTTTCTGATATATTTATTTTATCAATACTATTGGGTAAATATTTAGCTTGACAATATTGATCATATTCTTCCAGTGATAATTGCAATTGATATAAAACATCTTCTTCTAAAAGATTAATAGCTTGTTTGAGGTCTGCAATTAATAATTCATCAAAGTTAGGAGTATTATCTTGAGATTTTGCACAATTCAACCATTCATTTTCAGGTTTACTCAAGTCTTGAATGAAATTCTCAATATTTTCAAAACTTTGCTGATTAAATCTACGATATAAACTTTTTAAGTCTTGATTTTGTTCAATTGTTAAATTTTCAATTCCAGTTGAATGATAAGTTTCTATGATTTTCTGAATATCAAGATGTAAAACAGGATTCGGATAACTTGGGTTAGACAAATCATAACCTAATAGCAACTTACCATTACAAATTAATCCCAGTTCATAACCTCGACTCGTTGCATAACCACGTAATTGTTGTAATGGATCAGATTTTTTAAGATTATATGCAGTATTTTTATCCTCAACTAGAAAACATCGAATATTTCCACTTGCTAATTTTACTTCAAAATCTGGACGGCTACTATCTTTAGCATTACCTGTCGTATTTTTAGCTATATCTCCTGAATCAAAACCTAAAGCAAGCAGCAATGGCAAAATTATTTTAGTATCAACAATGTTATCTTCATCATTAGTTTGTGGTTCGGCAATATATTCTAAATAAGTTTTGCCTTCATAGAAGTTCTGATTATTGAAAATATTGAAGAAATCATTTTGAAACTGCTCAAAACTAGACATAAGTATTTACTTTATTTTTATTATTTAATCATTGTTCATTTTAGCATAGATATTGAAATGATACACCCATGAAAATCATTTAGATTGTAAATATTTGTAATATATAGGATAAACTTTTGCAACAAAATATTTATATTCATGGATGATATCAAGCTAAATTATCTATTTCTTCATCCTGTTAATCCTCTAATCCAGGATTTAAGGATGTACAGGATTGTAGTTTGTAGATTTTCTGTGAATATTTAATGATTATAAATTATGATTTAGATAAAAATATATCTTCTATTATTCACAAAAACCTATATTTCCTAAAAACATCCTGTTAATCCTCTAATCGGTGGATATCCTGATATGGCTTGCGCCACGCTACGCTATCAGACAATTTACTTATTATTCGATTTCCTTTATAATCAAAATACTAAACAATAGAAATAGCCAAACAGGAGTAAATAGATTATTAATAATCAACCTCAACTACTTCCAGGAGAAGGAATTGTAGGCACTTATGGAGACTTAATCAAACAGGGACGTAGAGGTGATAACCTCACACCTCATCATATACCTGCGGATGCTTTTATGAAAGCCAGAGTTTCGCTTAATTATACAACAGATCAAGGATATGCCATTATGATGGAACATTTATCACCAGGAAAAGGAGGTCGTCATCGGCAAACAATGTCTTACGGTAAACGCCCTAATTTAAACCTATCGTCCAGAGAAGCATTAGCACAAGAAATTTGGGATGTACGTTGTATTTATCTTCGTCAAGGTTTGTATAATAGAGAAATCAGGGAAAGTTTGCAAACATTAATCAGACAGAATAAATATACTTGGCCATGGATTTTTGAGAAATAAGGGACAAAACAATGAATCAAAATAATTTATTGGCAACCTTGCAAGAAAATCGCTTAATGCAAACAGAAGAACAAGTTACAAATTTTGAAAATGCTTTAACTGAAATAGCTGAAAGTCCTGATGAAAATAAATTATCTGCCTATCATCTAATTTTAGATGATCAATGTCAACAGCCAGAAGTGATGTTTAGCTTAATTCATTTTCTGGAATCTTTTGATATGGAAAAACAAATTACAGCATTTATTCATGTTGTGCCTCAATTAATGATAACAGCACCAGAATGGACGAGAATTATTCACAACCGGATTTTAAATGATGTATCAGCGTGTGGAGTTTATCGTCACGGTTTAGAATTAATAAATCGTAAAAACCCTCATCATTTTATCTATGATCTGTTAGAAGAAAGTGTTATTAATCAAATAAATTATCATATAGAAGCACCTCGTGGTATTTTAGTAGGAGAACTAGCAGAACCTCATTCTTTGACAAGAGTACCTTCTTGAAGATGTACTCGAAGGGAAAACTCTATAAAGGATTTATCACCTGGGGACTGGTGGTGTTATACTATTTTTAACCAGAAAAGGTAATCAACTTGTGTAAAAACCTAACTCTCTAACAGCTTTTCTAGTTCTGTTTAAGTGGTCTCTTTGAACTAAAAATCTTCCTGTCTCTAGAATGATGAATGTTAGAATAATTATCAATATTGCTGTAATATTTAGTAAAATCAACTAAATATTAGTCTTTAAGGGATCATGATGCTTACTTTTTGTAAAAGTCAACCAAAAAAACCTGCTTGTGAATTACTCTAATAATCTACAGGTAAATGTTTCCTCTTTCAACTCCTTAAGAGAACGCGATTGGGAAGCTTTAAATCCCACATTCCGCACCCCCCAGTGTCACAATCGGTAATTTCGGATTTTTGAATACCTGTGAGGATAATTTTGATACAAAATCGTCGAAATCTTAGGTGGCGATCGCTAATATCAAATCCCCAAACGACCATTTTTCGTT
>NZ_JAQMTJ010000099.1:0-20600 GCF_028330815.1 Dolichospermum lemmermannii CS-548 | reverse complement strand
TCCCTGTTCCCTGTTCCCTGTTCCCTGTTCCCTGTTCCCTGTTCCCTGTTCCCTAAAAAAAGTAAATATACTTAACGATTTGTTCAAATTGAGCATTTTTTATATTAACAATTTGATAAAAATATTTTTAATCTCCAGAAATTACCACAGGAGCTTAAATTTCTATAATTTCCACAATTGACATATCCTACTTTGTAGTGTGTCTTAAATAAACAGCAAATAAAGGGTTAATCAATCAGAGGATCTAGATAAAAACCAAGTATCAAACTGGTCTTCCTCTCGATTTCTCATTCCATAACTACTGCTACTTAAAGAATCTTCACCAAAATTAAACTATGCCAATTTGGACAAACCCACTTTCAGTGGAGTTGATTCCTATACCAGTAGATTCGTTACCAATTCATACCTCAGAAAAATAAATTCAAAAAGATGGGCAAATTGTCAAACACTTGTTATCTTTCTTAATATAGAGAAATAAATGTCAGGCAAAATCTAGCCCAGGAATTGCTTATTAGGAATTTTACGTAATTAAGCAGATTGCAATCAAAGGAAGTAAAGAATTTAAGTAATCAGCAAAAGCCGATTTTACTTTTATTTAACCGCTAACTTCCAAGTTTTCAATTCTGTGATCAATTTCGATTTTACACGTTGTTTGTTTTGGAGTTGATTATGAATCAAGGAACTGAACTATCTTTGGAACAGCAATTTAGCATTCGCTCCTTTGCCACACAAGTCCAACACATGAGCCACGAACAAGCTCAAGATTTTTTAGTCAAGCTTTATGAGCAGATGGTTGTGCGTGAAGCAACTTATCAAGAAATGCTTAAACATAGCTGGGGTCTAGACTCAGGTGCGAATATGGCATAGAGTGTCAATTACTATTAACTCTGTCTCCGGGACTCATTTCTCAATAGGAAAAAAGCTGGGGATGTTGATTTTCTTCTAACTTCCTTCTAACTTCCCCACTCTTGCCTCTTGCCTCTTGCCTCTTGCCTAGTGCCATAACGACGATTTTCAATGCTAACCTACTTATTTTAAGAGGAAGTGTGGCAAATTTAGGGTTAATTAGCTATATTTACCGTGAATTTCCCCTAAAAGCATTTCTTGAGATGCTCCTGTAACGGCGGGTAAATTACCAGGAATACCGATGTTCCGCCAGTATGCTAAAATGGCAAAGGCGATCGCTTCTTTAAAAGCCGCACTTAAGCCAAACTCATCTGTAGTTGAAACTGGAACATTCCCTAACAGTAACTCTAGCCGATTTTTTAAGTAAATATTGCGACTACCACCACCACATAATAATACCCGATGTGGTCTTCTGGGGAGAAAAGTGTCATAACTATAAACAATAGAAGCTGCTGTCAATTCTGTAATGGTTGCTAAAAAGTCTGCGGAATTGAGTTGGTAGGCTTGGGCATTCTCTAAACAATCATACAAGTAAGTGACACCAAACAACTCCCGTCCAGTAGATTTAGGCGGTGGTAAATGGAAATATTCGTGACTGAGCCATTGTTCTACTAAGGGGTAACAGGGTGTACCACTAGCTGCCCAATCACCATTTTCATCATAGCTTTTAGCCCCATTTGTAAAATGTTGCACAGCTAAATCCAATAGGCTATTACCTGGGCCTGTATCCCAACCGCGAATTTGCGACAACCAATCATCATTACGGGCGGGGAGATAAGTGACATTACCAATACCACCAATATTTTGGATACAACGTTCTTCCTGGGGATGACTGAGTAAATAGGCATCTATTTTCGGAACAAGGGGCGCACCATGACCATAAGCAGCTATATCTGCCGTTCGGAAATTACTTATAGTATTAATACCAGTGAGATGGGCTATCAACGCCCCCCGACCTAGTTGGCAACTATAACCTAGTTCTCCTAATCCCTGGGGTGGACGATGATAAACAGTTTGACCATGAGAACCAATCAAGGTAGCTCCTTGATGACCAATTTGAATATGTTGAGCAGCTTCAGCAAAATTCCGAGCGATGGCATCATCTATTGCTGCTAATTCGGCTATGGATACAGCAGTACCAGCCCCAAGCTCTAAAATATGTTCTCTGAGTTGCGGGGGGTAGGGATATGTTTCCCCAGCGAGTAATTTCACCTTCAGATCCAACTCTCTGCCAGAAATTTCGACTAAAGCGGTATCTATCCCATCTACAGACGTACCACTCATTAAACCAATTACGCGAGTCCGTTGCATTGACTCAAACACTCTTATGGATTTGCGATCGTAGTGTAATTGATCCCATTACCCATGTCAAAACAAAAAGGGGTATATGGATCTAAAAACGCAAGTTATGACCTTATAAAGTATAACTAACTAATTTTGCTGACGATTCATATCTTGCAAATCCAGAGCATAATTTAAGCGTAAAATATTTACCCCTGGTTCCCCAAAAACGCCTAAAAATCTCCCATCAATATACTTACTAATTAACGGAATGATGTCATCCTCCCTAATCCCCCGCGCTTGTGCTACCCTTTCTATCTGTTGTCGTGCTGCTTTCAAAGAAATATGGGGATCTAAACCAGAACCTGATGTATAAATCAAATCGGCCACAGGTTGTTTATTCTCATTCTGAAATTCTTCTGCTTGCTTGAGAATCCGTTCCTTGAGTGCTGGATTGGTCGGAGCAAGATTACTGCCTCCAGAGATACCAGTCGGTTGAGCTTTTCTACCTTGGCTATATTTAACAGCACTCGGACGACCATGAAAATAACGGTCTGATGTAAATCCTTGACTAATCAAACTTGAACCAATAGGTTGATCTCTGACATTTAACATCATGCTACCATTAGCTGAAACTGGGAAAATTGACTGACCTACTAACAACACAAAAAGAGGATATATAATTGCGGTTAATAACCACATTACTAAAGTTATTCTCACTGCTTTGATAATTTCTCGAATAATAGACATAATTTAATCTTGAATTTTATTTTAATTTGTGAATTATGGCTCTACCGTTCCCTTTATGTAAAACAACATTTAAGTAGGTTGGCGTTAAAAATTGTCGTTATAGCAAGGCAAAAGGCAAAAGGCAAGAATTACCAAAATTACCTATTGATTTAATTGTTTACGCTAAACCCACAAACGTAATCATCATATCTATGAATTTAATCGCAATAAATGGAGCAATTACCCCACCTAAGCCATAAATCAAAATATTCCGTTGCAGAAGTTGATTAGCAGTCAAAGGTCGAAACTGAATACCTTTTAATGCTAGAGGAATCAAAGCCGGAATAATTAAAGCATTGTAAATCAATGCCGAAAGAATAGCCGAATTAACGCTACTCAACTTCATAATATTCAAGCTTTCTAAATTAGCAGCAGTGAAAAGTACCGGAATAATCGCAAAATATTTAGCAATATCATTAGCAATAGAAAACGTTGTCAATGCCCCACGAGTAATTAACAATTGCTTACCAATACTCACAATATCAATTAATTTGGTGGGATCAGAATCTAAATCCACCATATTAGCCGCTTCCTTAGCTGCTTGCGTTCCCGTATTCATCGCCACACCTACATTAGCCTGTGCCAAAGCTGGAGCATCATTAGTTCCATCCCCCGTCATCGCTACAATTTTACCCTCAGCCTGTTCCCGTTGAATCACACTGATTTTATCTTCTGGTGTCGCTTCAGCAATAAATTCATCTACTCCAGCTTCCTTAGCAATCACAGAAGCAGTAATTCGGTTATCTCCCGTGAGCATGATTGTCCTGACTCCCATGCGTCGGAGTTGGTCAAATCGTTCGCGGATACCAGGTTTCACAATATCTTTGAGATAGATAACACCGTAAATTTCATTATCGAGACATACGGCTAAAGGTGTACCGCCTTGATGAGAAACTTGTTCATAAGCAACATCTAATTCCGGGGTATCCTGTCCATGACGAGAGAGGACAAAGCCTTTAATTGCTCCTACTGCGCCCTTCCGCACTTCCCTACCACCAGGTAAATTAGTGCCACTCATGCGGGTTTTTGCCGAAAATTCTATCCCCTGGGCTTGTTTGCGGTCTAAATCAAAATTTGCACCTAACTTTTCTGCCAGTCGGACAATAGATTTACCTTCGGGAGTATCGTCAAAGATACTAGCTGCCAAAGCCACATTAGCAATTTCCGCCATTGAATAGCCATTGATAGGGATAAACTCTTCTGCTAAACGATTGCCAAGGGTGATTGTCCCGGTTTTGTCAAGAACGAGAGTATTGATGTCTCCACAGGCTTCTATTGCCCTGCCAGAAGTGGCAATGACGTTAAATTGTGCCACTCTATCCATCCCGGCAATGCCGATGGTACTCAGCAAACCGCCGATTGTTGTGGGTATAAGTGCTACCAGGAGAGCAATGAGAACCGGCACACTAACAGGACTATTCACATAGTAGGCAAAGGCGGGCAGGGTTGCTACTACGAATAAAAATACTAAACTCAGAACCGCTAATAATACTGTTAAAGCAATTTCATTGGGTGTTTTAGTGCGTTCTGCTCCTTCCACTAAGGCAATCATCCGGTCAATAAAGCCTTTACCTGGTTCAGCCGTGACGCGAATAATCAACTCATCGGAAAGGATGCGTGTACCACCTGTAACTGAACTGGCAACATCTGAACCAAATTCTTTGAGAACTGGGGCAGATTCGCCTGTAATCGCTGATTCATCCACAGACGCGACACCCATGATTACTTCACCGTCTGCGGGAATAATATCACCGGAAACGACGTATATAGTATCGCCCTGTTTCAAACTGCCAGAGGGAACTTCTGTAATTGTGCCGTTAACGCTGATAGTTTTGGCGCTGGTGGCTGACTGGGTGGAACGTAAAGTGTCAGCTTGGGCTTTACCTCGTCCCTCCGCTACGGCTTCAGCAAAGTTGCTAAATAGAACTGTGAAAAATAAAATTCCTGTTAACAGCCCATTAAACAGATAGGGATTTTTTTGATTTGTTGGTCCAAATAATTCGGGATAAATGGTTAGGAAGAGAGTAATAATTGTTCCTATCCATACCAAAAACATTACCGGATTTTTAATGGCATATTGGGGATACAGTTTCCTAAAAGCATCGCCTATTGCCCGAAAATACAGTCCTTTGTTAGTTACTCGCGTTTTCCTGAGTTTCTTACGGCGATAACGAGGACGGGGTGTTTTAGAATTAGAGTTATTTCCGTTTGAGTTCATATATTGATAATTGATATAGCAGGAGTCACCGAGTCAGGAGTCACCGAGTCAGGATAAAGAAAGAAGAAGAAGAAAATTCCTCTCCTCCTTTCCTACTGCTAACTACCAGCAGCGAGTTTAAAACCTTCGGCGATTGGTCCTAAAGCTAAAACTGGGAAAAATGTCAGGATTCCTAAAATTAGGGTGACACCTGCGGTAATCCCAGTGAATAGCAAAGAATCAGTTTTCAAAGTTCCCCGGCTTTCACAGACTACTTGTTTTTCAGACATACTATCAGCTAAAAGGAGCAGGGCAATAATTGGTAGATAACGTCCGGCAAAAATGCTGACAGTTGTACTTAAATTCCACCATAACGTCCCGTCATTTAATCCCTCTAAGCCAGAACCATTATTAGCTGCGGCTGAGGCGTATTCATAAACTACTTGGGAAATCCCATGAAAACCTGGGTTACTAATTCCTGACAAAGATATAGGATAAGCTAAAGCTACAGCACTGGGAATTAAAACCATCATCGGGTGAATTAACAACACTACACTAGCCAGGACAATTTCTCGTTTTTCAATTTTGCGGCCAAAAATTTCCGGGGTGCGCCCTACCATTAACCCAGTGATAAAGACGGTGAGAATCAGGTAAATGAAGAGATAAGCCGTTCCTATTCCCTGTCCTCCCCAAATTATTTGTAAAAATAGGTTGAATAAGGTGGAAAATGTGCCATTAGGCATAAGGGAATCGTGCATTCCGTTGACAGCACCGCACATGGTGGCGGTAGTTGTAATTGCCCATAATGCGGTTTGCGCCCAGTCAAATCGGACTTCTTTGCCTTCTAGATTGGGTAATTCTAATCTCAAAGCATTATTAATCAGAGGATTTCCTTCTAATTCTCCTGTGGCTGTAACGCCAATGAGAACGACAAAGATGATAAACACCATCCAATATAGTAGCCAGGCTTGTTTGAGGTTGTTGGCAAATATTCCGTAGGTGTAAATTAGGGAGGTGGGAATGGCCAACATGGCGATGATTTCGATTAAGTTAGAAGCGCCATTGGGATTTTCAAACGGGTGCGCGGAGTTAGCTGCAAAAAATCCGCCGCCATTTTCACCTAGCATTTTAATCATTTCCCATGATGCCACTGGACCTCTAGCTATATACTGAATTCTGCCTTCTAAGGTTTCTACTACTAGGGTTTTGGCTAAGGTTTGGGGTACACCGCAGATAATTAGAGCGATCGCCCCCACAATAGATAAAGGTAATAATATCCTAGTGATAGCCTGGGTAAAATCTACATAAAAATTCCCCAGTTTTCTCCCCGTCAACCCGCGGATAAAGGCAATTCCCACTACTAAACCACTAGCCGCAGACGTAAACATCAAAAAACCTAAAGCCGATGTTTGGCTAAAATAACTAAAGGTATTTTCTGTGGCGTAATGTTGTTGGTCGGTATTGGTGAGGAAGGAAATTGTGGTATGTAGTAATAAATCCCATCTCATTCGTCCCAGTTCATTGGGATTCCAGGGCAGAAATTTCTGATAATAGAGAAGAGCATAAACTACCACACCCATTACTAAATTGCTACATAGTAAGGCGCGGATATACTGCCAACCCGTCATATCATTTTTTTTACCCACACCCCCTAAAATATAAATTATTGCCTCTATTGGCTTCATAACAGGATCAAGGATTGTCCTTTCTCCCAAGAAAACGCGGGCTATGTATTTTCCTAGTATGGGCGTAATGAATACGACAATACACAGCGTTAAAGCAATTTGTAAAAAACCTTGACTCATGTAGTTTGCACTCTATTCAACTCAAGTTATAGCCAGTTAATACTCAACAATCAGGCCTAAATTAGTAGTAAATTGAATTTTTCATCCCACCGCAATCAATATAGTATTGTTTGATCTGAGTTTAACTAAATATTTTATGCAGTATATTTTTAATTTATTTAACTGCACATCAGATTATAGTTCACCATTCCCTAAAAATATGCTTTAAATTATCGTTAAGTCTGTCTAAGTATAAATCATCTAGTGATTGGTATATTTTTAGATATAAATTTAGTCAGGGTAAATATATGCTTCTGAATTATAGGCTAATTAGTTCAAATGACAATGAACTGCAAATAAACAATCATTATATTGCTTGTCAACTTCAAGATTTGTAAACGCCCAAGCTACTTTGTATGGCTTTTGGTATTCTCCTAACATATTAATCCGGTGACAAATATCAGGAATTTTCGTCAAATATCTGGGAGTTAAGGGGAAATCACAGGCAAATATACCTTGAACTCTTTGTGTCGCACCTGGGGTATATTTAATCATGATTGCCACGCAGTAGGTATCATCTGATGTATGCAGGACTTGAACTAACCCATCATGACTGATATTTACTAGATGATCAGGTAATTTCAAGACTTCGCTAGTATCTAAGGGGAGATTTTGAGTTTTAACATAGTCGAGAATTTCCTGATATTTTGCCAGTGCTACACGTTTTTGGTAAAAGTATTTAATATCAAGAATTGAATTAATTATCCCAGATACTACTTGTACCGATAATAATATAAATCCGCTGAATATTCTTTGTAGTTTATACATTTTGTTTATGATTCAGATGATTACACAATATAGAATATATTGATTAATGGCAAGATTCAAATTTTTCACTACGTAACTAAACCGCCTACGATTAAAATCGCAGGCTAATAGCCAAAGTCCACTCAAGTGGACTGAAAATAAATCTTTAGTCTACTTTAGTAGACTTTAGCTATTAGACAGGGAATTAATTCCCTGTCGGACTTATATGAAAGTTAATAATTTAACTTTTTTCAAAAATAATTACTTGTTGTGGATTTCCAAACCATACAAAAAGGTTATTTCTGTCAATATCTAAATCGATAGAATAAGTCTCGATTGATTTAGTATTATTGTGCTGATTACTATACGAAAGTAATATTAAATTATCCTTTGTTTCTAAATTTGGTGTTGAAATTATAGTTTCTCCCAATTTTTCATGCTTTACAGGCTGCCAAATTACTTGTAAAGTATATCTATTAAACACTGGTTCGTATTCTAGAATATGGTAAAGATTAAATTTTTGGTTCTTTTGATTTTTCCACCAAACAGATATATTATTTAAATTGCTTATACTTTTTTCTACTTGTTCCTTATTTGCATACGGTCCATTAGTCCAACGAATAGTATTAGAACTATAAATGCTCATAAATAACTTCCTAATTGTTAACTGTTGATCACTATTGAATTCCTAAGTGCTAATTTAGCGAATGCTCATATACAATCGCAACAAGTCCTAGTGTACGGATTACCGAACAAATAAAAAGATTGCAAAAGTTTTTAATGATCAATCATCCCTCTATCTTCTCCTTTTTCTCCGGTTCAGGTTTCCTCGATTTAGGCTTTGAAAATACAGGCTATAACATCACTTATATCAACGAAATCTTCCCTCCATTCATGTCCGCATATCGCTATTCACGGGAAAAACTCAACCTCCCCCAACCTGAATATGGATATCATGAAGGTGAAGCCGCAGACGTAAGCAAATTAATAGTAGGAACACCAGCACAACGATTAAATGAATTAGTCAAAGATTCCCGTAAATCAAATAATATAATAGGCTTTATTGGTGGTCCACCCTGTCCTGATTTTTCGGTTGGTGGCAAAAACAAAGGACATTTAGGCGATAATGGTAAACTATCATCTGCTTATATTGAATTAATTTGTCAAAACTTACCAGATTTCTTTTTATTTGAAAATGTTAAAGGTTTGTGGAGAACCACAAAACACCGTTTATTTTTTGAAGAACTAAAAATCAAATTACAACAAGCAGGTTATATCTTAACAGAACGGTTAATTAATTCCATTGAATATGGTGTACCCCAAGATAGAGAGAGAATTATTTTAATAGGCCTTAAAGATAATTTTCTCAAAGACATGAAAATCAAAGATGAATTTATCTTTCCTTGGGAAAAATATATTTTATATCCTCAAGATCAAGTATTTACTTATCCTTGGAATAAGTGCGAACCATTTCAAGAAGATTCCATAATTCCTTGTCCTGAAAATATTCCTCACCAACTCACTGTTGAATATTGGTTTAGAAAAAATAACGTTCTTAATCATCCTAATGCTAAACATCATTTTCAACCACGAGCAGGTAAAATTAAATTTGCTACTATTGAAGAAGGAGATGATTCTAAAAAATCTTTTAAACGTCTGCACCGGTGGCGTTATTCTCCCACAGCTTGTTATGGTAATAATGAAGTCCATTTACATCCTTACAAAATTAGACGTATTTCTGTAGCCGAAGCTTTAGCAATTCAATCCTTACCTGAAGATTTTTCACTTCCAGAAAATATGTCACTTACGAATATGTTTAAAACCGTTGGAAATGGTGTTCCATACTTAGCCTCAAAAGCCTTAGCGCAAACTATTCTTGACTTTTTAAACACTGGTTCGCAAGATTAATATCCCCGACTTCTCAAAGAAGTCGGGGATCTGGGGGTATTGTGGTTTAATATATAAGAAATACTTTAATTTTCATCAAGTTTAATAAACTCTACACCAAAAGCAAAAACGATGGCAGCAGACTATCCCAACATTGATATTGCGCCATTTATTGACCACTCTCTGCTATTACCAATTGCCACCCCAGAGCAGATTAGTCAATGGTGCGACGAGGCATATAGATATAACTTTGCAGCGGTATGTGTGAATCCCTGTTATGTCAAGCAAGTAGCAGAGCTACTGTATAAAAAAAATCCTCAAGTTTGTACAGTCATTGGTTTTCCCAATGGTGCGAATACTTCAGGCGTGAAGTTATATGAAGCCAAAGAAGCCGTAGACAATGGCGCTACTGAGTTAGATGTAGTCATTAACATAGGCTGGTTAAAAGCCGGAAAAACCGAGGAAGTTCACTGGGAAATTGCCACAATTTGCGAAGAAGCCGGACAACCTGTCAAGGTAATTTTAGAAACTAGCCTTCTGACGGATACAGAGAAACAAATCGCTGCGGAACTAGCTATGGATGCTGGTGCTGCATTCTTAAAAACCAGTACAGGTTGGAATGGTGGCGCAACTGTAGCAGATGTTAAGCTTTTGAAAGAAATAGCAAAAGATAGGGTAGGCATCAAAGCATCAGGAGGCATTCGCACTCACAACGATGCCTTAGATTTAATTATGGCTGGTGCGACTAGATTAGGTACATCTCGCGGTGTGGATTTACTTCGTCAACGCCATAACCCAGAAAAAGAAAAGAGTGAGTAGTCAGTTGTTCTTTGTCAGTTTAGACACCTGTTGGAAAAGAATGTAGAGACGTTCCATGGAACGTCTCTACTCTACAAGGGTTCTGAGAAACGTATATTTAATTTTCAGATCTGTCTATTTTGCCACTGACAACTGACCACTAACAACTGACAACGGATTAAAAATGAGTAAAACCTATAAAGCAACTGGTATTAATCTCAAAGCGCAACCACTGGGGGAATCAGATAAAATAGTCACAATTCTAACTCAAGAATTTGGGTTAATTCGGGCAGTTGCTACGGGAGCGCGGAAACAAAACTCCAGCTTGGGGGGGAGAATGGGGATGTTTGTCATCAATGAATTACTAATTTCCCAAGGTAGAAATCTCGATAGAATTACTCAAGCTGAAACTATAAAAACTTATCCCGGTTTATCTAAAGATTTAGGTAAATTAGCTGCTAGTCAATATTTAGCGGAAATAGTCTTATGTCAAGCGTTAAGCGAACTACCCCAAACAGAACTTTATGAGTTATTTAATGAACATCTTCAACGCCTAAATGATATACCCAAAACTGAAATAAAATGTGTAGTTGCCCATTTAGTCCAAGGTGTATTTCAGCTTTTAGCCTTAGCAGGACTGACACCACAAGTAGAATCCTGTTGCTTAACCCAACGGCTTTTAACTCCAGACTGGACAAATCCCCATTGGCAAGTGGGATTTAGTATTCCTTCTGGTGGGATAATTTGTTTAGATGCTTGGAAAAGCCTGCGAACAGAAATAGAGCAGGAAAACCGGGAAAATAGGGAAATGCAGGAAACAACACAGAAAAGTGTTCCCAATCCCCAATCCTGTGCCTCTAACCCTAGCTATGAAACAGTTTTTCATCAGCAGGAGTTACCAATTATTTCTCGTCGCTTGAATGGGAAACAACTGGTTATGCTTCAATATCTGTCGGAAACAGAGATAATACAAATAGATGCAGCTTCAGATTCTGGATGGTTAGCTGTTGAGCAAATTTTGCGCCAGTATGTCCAGTATCATTTAGGACAACCTATTCGCTCTGCCACTTTGATTGACTCCTATTTTGCCACCAACCATGATGCAATCGTCTGATTTAGATAAAAAAGGCCGAACTCACTCACCTAGCGACGCTAAAAAAAAGCATAAAGCATCAGATCATAATGTTGCTTCTTCCCCTAAAGTTAGTCATATTCATAGTCCAGAAATGTCACTCAAGGATGTTTCTGAAAATGGGAATTGCACATTAGAAATTCCCTTGACTGATATCCCCAAACCATCAAAAATTCCGCAGACAAATGGCAAAATTAATGGTGTTCCAGAAAATGTCCCAACTACAACGGAATTAACACCGGAAACACTACCATTAATAGATGCTGGTTCGGGAGGTGCAGATTCGGAAAATAATCAACAGGTGGGTTTTTTACCTGTATTGAAAAATCCGAATTTTCTCGCTCTTTGGGCAGGTCAAGTTTTCTGTCAATTAGCTGATAAGGTTTATTTAGTATTGATGATTGCTTTGATTAATAGTCAGTTTCAAGCTAGTGATCAAAGTATTAGTGGTTGGGTTTCCGCTTTAATGATGGCGTTTACTATTCCCGCCGTATTATTTGGTTCTGTAGCTGGAGTTTTTGTAGATCGTTGGTCAAAAAAAGTTGTTTTGGTAGCATCAAATATTTGGCGCGGGATTCTGGTATTGCTCATTCCTTCGCTGTTATGGTTAACCCATGATTGGCAGCCTGTGGGAGTTTTACCCGTGGGTTTTTTGATTATTTTAGGTGTGACTTTTTTGGTTTCTACCTTAACACAATTTTTCGCACCGGCAGAACAATCGGCTATTCCTTTAATAGTGAAAGAACAGGATTTGCTTTCGGCTAATTCTCTCTACACTACGACAATGATGGCTTCGGTAATTGTCGGTTTTGCCGTAGGAGAACCAGTTTTAGCCTTAGCAGATGGACTGTGGATGCAATTAGGTGGTAGTGGGGGATTGGGTAAGGAAATTCTGGTGGGTGGCAGTTATGCGATCGCTGGGTTAATATTATTCTTACTCCAAACTAACGAAAAACCTCATCCCCCAGAAACAGAATTTCCCCATGTTTTCTCGGACTTGCGCGACGGGTTACGTTATCTCCAAGCAAATCATCGTATCCGCAATGCTTTATTACAACTAATTATCTTATTTTCTGTCTTTGCAGCCCTGACTGTGCTTGCAGTTCGCATGGCAGAAATTATTCCCAATATGAAAGCCTCTCAATTCGGCTTTCTATTAGCATCTGCTGGTGTGGGTGTGGCGCTTGGGGCGACAATTCTCGGACAATTTGGACAACGCTTTTCCTATAAACAACTGAGTTTTTGGGGTTGTCTAGGTATGGCAGCATCTTTAATTGGTTTATCATTGTTTACAACCCAACTCTTGCCTGTGCTGCTCTTCATTGCCCTAGTGGGAGTATTTGGGGCTTTGGTGGGTATCCCCATGCAAACTGCAATCCAAACCGAAACACCCCCAGATATGCGAGGTAAGGTATTTGGGCTGCAAAATAATGTGATTAATATTGCCCTTTCTCTACCTCTGGCTTTAGCTGGTGTAGCGGAAACTTTTATCGGCTTAAAAGCAGTATTTTTTACCTTAGCTGCCATTGTCTTAATTGGCGGTCTGTTTACCTGGTATAATTCTGGTGAATCCTCAGATGGCAAATAGCCAAAAACTGCATCAAACTGTTGGGTTTTGTGCTAAACTTAATCCAGCAAGCTCCAAAATACTTGCTGGGAATCAACTAAATAATCAGCATATTAATTTGTAATCAAGTTAAAAGATTTATAAATTATGAGCATCATCAATAAAGCCATTTATTGACTTTTTAATTACCAAGATTATTTAGGTTTAAAAGTTAGAGATATCTGAGTTTTTGTGAATATCAAAAATTCAGCTATAACAACTTCATAATAAAAACAGTATATTTTACCCTCGCTTTTTTTATAGATAACCTAAGAATGCGTATAGCTTGGATTGGAAAAAAAACACCCTTTTGCGGTAACGTCACCTACAGTCGAGAAATTACCAACGGACTCCTAGACAGGGGACATGAGGTTAGTTTTCTACACTTTGCCCAAGAAGAAGCGACAACTGACAATTGGCCTAATTTTCAGGAAGTTCCTTTGCCATTTATTTACAAGTCCCAGGTTTATACAATTCCCTCTTTCAAAGCAACTAAGGTTTTGAAAGATTCTTTGCGGGAAATTAAGCCGGATATAGTTCACGCTTCTCTGACTTTATCAACTTTAGATTTTGTTCTACCAGAAATTTGCGAAGAATTAAATTTGCCCCTAATTGCCACTTTCCACACTCCATTTGCAGGTAAGGGGGCAAAATTATTATCGAGTACCCAACTTTTAGCTTATCAACTTTACGCTCCTTTTTTGGATCATTATGATCGGGTAATTATCTTTTCCCAAATTCAGCGGGAATTGTTATCAGGTATGGGTGTGAGGGAAAAAAAGATTGCTGTTATACCTAATGGTGTAGATCCTGTTAAGTATTCTCCCGGTGTTTCTCATGTGAAAGCTGAATTTGGCGCTGAACGTTTGTTTGTTTATCAAGGGAGAATCGCTCAAGAGAAAAACGTTGAATCTCTCTTACGTGCTTGGAAACAATCACATATGGGCGTTAATACCAAATTATTGATTGTGGGTGATGGTCCATTAAAGCCTTCTCTAGAATCATTTTATGGACGAGAATATGGCATCATCTGGTTAGGTTTCATCGCTGATGAAGATCGCCGCATCGAAATTTTACGGGGTTCTGATGTATTTATTTTACCTTCTTTGGTAGAGGGTTTATCCTTGTCTCTATTAGAGGCAATGTCCTGTGGTTTAGCTTGTTTGGCTACTGATGTTGGTGCAGATGGAGAAGTTTTAGAAAAGGGTGCGGGTGTGGCAATTAATACAAGCAGTGTGCGATCGCAGTTAAAAACCCTCTTACCACTATTTCAAGATCATCCAGAGTTAACCACATTGTTGGGAGAAAAAGCCAGAAAGCGAGTATTAGAACGCTATACCCTGAATGATAACATCACCCAATTAGAAGAGCTTTATAGCCAAGTTCTTGCACAGCGACCTTTAACACTGAGTTGGGGTATTTAGCGTATTTTCAACAGCTATAACCAATAAATCTTTCTCTCTATTTCTGGATGAGGAAGATTTTTATTGTCTATTTATTCAGAATTGAATAAGTAGGTGAACACAATAAAACCAAACTGTGTAAAGAAATGTAAAATCGCTGAAAACTTCTTTACTCTTGCCTCTGGTTACTGAGCGAAGTCGAAGTATTGCCTCAAGCCTAGTGCTATGACGACAATTTTCAACGCCAACCTACCATATTTAATCCATTTTGTCAATTCGCAATTTCTATTCTTTACAAAAATTAAGATTTTTATTACATTACTTTACATAAGACATAAGTTCATCATAAACATTTTTAGCTGATGTCTTCATAGCGACTAATTAACACATAATCTTGGAGATTCCGATTGTGGCTTTAACTATCCAGTCCGCTCAAACTATTTTTTCTAATACTCAACTTCCTAGCCCTATTCCCGCAACTATAGCATTGTTCGATCAACTTAACGTTGATGATCAATTAGCATATCTTTGGTATGCTTACACCGAAATGGGTAAGACCATTACTCCTGCCGCACCTGGAGTAGCACGCTTGCAACTAGCTGAAAGTTTGCTGACCCAAATTAAGCAAATGTCTCGTGAAGAGCAAACCAAAGTAATGCGGGATTTAGCCAGTCGTGCTGATACTCCTATTAGCCGTTCCTATGGTTTCTTTAGCGTCAACACCAAACTCGCTTTCTGGTACGAGTTAGGAGAATTGATGAAACAGGGAATCATCACTCCTGTCCCCGTTGGTTATCAAATGTCTCCTGGTGTAAAATTTGTATTAGAAGCCACACAAAAACTTGATCAAGGTCAGCAAATTACAGTATTACGGAATACTGTAGTAGATATGGGATTTGATACTTCTGAACTTGGTCCTAGTAGTTATCCCAAAGCAGCTACAGAACCTGCTTTCCAACGCACAACCCCAGTTATTTCCTCGGTGAAAATTGACGGCATTACAGAACCCGCTGTCTTAGGCTACATTGAAGCCATGAATGCAGATAAATTTGATACTGCTATTGCGCTATTCACTGCCGACGGTGCGCTACAACCACCATTCCAAAAACCCATTGTGGGTCGGGAAGCGATCGCTAAATATATGCGCGAAGAAGCACAAGGACTAAACATGATGCCACAACAAGGTATTTGTGAAGTTCAACCAGACGGTTCTAAGCAACTGAAAATCACAGGAGTAGTGCAAACTCCTTGGTTTGGTGTCACAGTTGGTATGAATATTTCTTGGCGGTTTTTAATCAATCCCGAAGGACAAATCTTCTTCGTAGCGATTGATATGCTTGCTTCTCCTCAAGAACTCATGAATCTGCGTCGAGTTTAATTAAATCCAGAGGCTGTCGAAAATCAAATTTATTTGTTATTTTCACAGCCTCGCAATAATAGAGTGAAAGCTATTGACACCGACCAGAAAATTTGTTATCATAGAACCGACGAGGAAGAACCATCTTTATCGCATAAGCACAACTGGTATTACCTTTGCGCCTCTGCGTCTCTGCGTGAGCTAAGTTTAATTCTGCCCCAAACTTGTAGGTTGTTCATAAACCTTTTTCAAAGTATTCACATCTCTAATCGAAATAAACGGCGGTTTGCGAACTTGAGAAAAATACATAATATCAGTTTGCAGAAGACTATGACCCCAAATTCCCAAAGCATGGCCAAGTTCATGACGGGCTGCTGATAAGACATAATCACCAGTTTGACTAGGACTCAACAGAATTGTAAACCGGTGAGATAAAATATTATTTTCAGTATATAAATCATAAGTAGTTAAAGCCGAACGCGCCCGCAGTATTTTACCATTAGGTTCACGTTGCAAAGGCGGTGCTTTTCGGGAGATTGTAATATCAGCAATAGCCGATTTTTCCACTACCTGTAAAGGTAAATAAATATTCCATTCCTGAACAGCTTGGAAAACACTATTCACCCATATTTGTGACTGCTTTTCATTAATATCTGTTGGTGTTTCTATCTTCACCTTGACCGGAAAACGTGACCAAATCAAATAACCAACTTTCGTAGATTTGATTTGATCAAAATAATCACCACTATTTGTTTTATCTTGCCATTGTGCCAGAGTCGCTGGTAAAGGATGAGTTTTTTGGATAAATTGGAAGTTTCTTTCCTGTTCCCTCACACCAGCATTTACTTGAAAGTTACTCAAAATAACTAGCAGTCCTGTACTTATTGCTAAAGTCAGAACTGCTACTTGTAGTGAGCGCGGTCGAACTATTAATCTTCGCCAAAAGTTTTGATTTTGGGTAATTTTTCCCATTTTCAGTTTCAATTATTTAGGCAACCAATTAGCACTTAAAACCACAGTTAAACCCAGAAAAACCACAACTAATGCCCAAGTAACTCGATTTAAAGTATTTTCGGCACTTTTGGTACTACTAAATAATTGTGCTTGTCCACCAATAGCGCCAATGCCATCACCTTTAGGACTATGTAACAAAACGAGAATAATCAAACCGAGAGCGGAAAATGCCCAAATGCCTTGGATGATGTTAGTAATTGCCATATTAGAAATGTTGGTTATAAGAAGTTATCAATCTCGTAAGGGTTTAGCAATGCTAAACCCCTACCATTTTACGATTTTACAAACCTATTTGTACAGGAGTACGAGTTAGTTGTAAATCATATTCTGCGGCTTTAAGTAATGATTGCCCTGTCATTTCTTGTGGTTGGGATATCTGTAAAATATCCAGAATAGTTGGGGCAATATCGGCTAATTTGCCATCATTTCTTAATTCCACATTTGTTCCATATCCGGGTATTTTGGCTTTTTCGCCTTCTACCAAAATTAACGGAACTGGGTTAGTAGTATGCGCTGTCCACGGATGACCGCCTTCATCTAGCATATACTCAGCATTGCCATGATCAGCAGTAATAATTGCTGTACCACCTGCTTTACCAATAGCATCAATCAGACGACCTAAACATTTATCTACTGCTTCAATCGCTGTCATAGTAGCTGGGATTTGCCCCGTATGCCCTACCATGTCTGGGTTAGCATAGTTCATCACGACTAGGGAGTAAATGCCCTTTCTCATGGCAGCGATCGCTACATCTGTCACAGCTTGTGCTGACATCGCCGGGGCTTGATCATAAGTTGCCACCATGGGACTACTGACTAATTCCCGGTCTTCTCCCTCACAAGGTTCTTCTAGTCCCCCGTTAAAGAAGTAGGTAACGTGGGCATATTTTTCAGTTTCCGCAGTTCTAAACTGTTTTAAACCACGATTAGCGATAACTTCACCGAGAATATTACTCAGATTTTGCGGCGCAAAAGCCACAGAAACAGGTAATTCTGGATCATACTGGGTAAAAGTTACAAAGGAAAGCGGCTGAATTGGCTGTCTTGCAAAACCGTTAAAAGTGTTGCTGACAAAGGCTTGAGTTAGTTCTCTAGCCCGGTCAGGGCGGAAATTGAAAAATATAACCCCATCACCAGATTCTACCGCGCCTGGTTGCAGACGGACTGGGAGAATAAACTCATCAGTAATACTTTCAGCGTAAGCTGCTTGCACTGTCTCTACAGCAGTGAGTCCATTCCCAGCACCATCTGTTGTCATCACATCGTAAGCGCGTTGGACTCGATCCCAACGGTTATCACGATCCATGGCATAATAGCGACCGCTGATAGTAGCGATTTCACCGATGCCAACTTGATCTATATAGTCTGCCAATTGCTGGATGACGTTGATAGCATCTTTGGGTTTGGTGTCACGGCCATCAGTAATGGCGTGGATACAAACTTGTGAAAGTTGCTGTTCCTTTGCTAAGTCAAGTAGTCCAAATAGATGGGTAATATGGGAATGCACCCCGCCATCAGAACAAAGCCCCACTAGATGTAACTTGCCATTAGCAGAACGCACTTCTTGGCAAATTTTGACAAGGGCTGGGTTTGCGGCTAAAGAACCGTCTTCTACAGCATCTGAGATCCGTACCAGTTCTTGGGGTACGACTCGACCAGCCCCAATGTTCAAATGACCAACTTCCGAGTTGCCCATTTGACCTTCTGGCAACCCTACGGCTTTTCCTGATGTGCGAATGAGGGTGTGGGGATAGACTGCCCATAAACTGTCCATAATCGGAGTTTTGGCAGCGGTAATTGCGTTTCCTCGCGTTTCCTCACAGTAGCCCCATCCATCTAGAATGACTAGCACCACAGGAGCAACAGGTGCTTTGGTCATAGTAAAATTGCCCTTTACTTTTTGTAATACTCGAATGATACCATTGCTAACCAACTATGGAGGTTAAATTCTGCTGATTAATTTCTAATATTCTGCTGGTTATCATGTTTCATCCAATCAAAACAGCTTTTGTCGCTACCAGTAAAGATTGTGTAAAATCAGCATATCCATTTGGATAGGTAGTTTTGATTATTGACTATTATAGTACCAAGTGCTATACCTTAGTTAAAGAAAACTAGTATGGCAATCTACAAAACCCAATGGTTTAACCGTTGGGCAAAAGATCAGAAGTTAAATGATTCTAGTCTCTGTAATGCTGTTGCAGAAATGGCAGCAGGTCTTTACGACGCGGACCTAGGAGGTGGACTATTTAAAAAACGCATTGCCCGTTCTGGAAAGGGCAAGAGGGCTGGTTTCCGTACATTGGTTGCTACTAACAAGGAAGATAGTTGGTTTTTTGTGTTTGGGTTTCCAAAAAACGAGCGTAGCAATATTGATCAGGATGAAAAAGAAGCCTTGAAAAAACTGTCATCAGAACTGCTGTCTTTAACAGCAGAGGCTCTTGAAATAGCAAAATTGAAAGATGAATTAATAGAGGTAATCTGTAATGAGGAAGAAAAAGTCAGCAATTCTTGAGGCTGTTCACGAAACTGCTATAGGACTATACAAGGCTGGTGTAATGAGTCAAGTTACGTTACGCGAATTTGATAGCTTGTGTTTACCTCCAATTGAACCGCTAGAACCTCAACAAATTAAGCAACTTCGTGAATCATTCAATGTCAGCCAATCTGTGTTTGCTGCTATTTTAAACATCAGTTCATCAACTGTTCAAAAATGGGAAATTGGGCAAAAACGACCTACAGGCGCGGCTCTTAAATTATTGCATTTAGTCCGGGAAAAAGGTTTGGAAAGTTTAATTTATTAATCTAACCTGATTGCTAAATAAGTAAGAAATTGCAGTTTCTAATTGCCAGAATAATCTTTATTTAATCAGCAAAAAAAATAATAATGGTACAATCAGCCCTAAAACTAATCACAGTTAATGAATTTATTGCTCCTATTAGCTGTTCCTGAATATTGGATTGTAGATTATTTAGATATTGGTGGTAAATTTTTTCTGGTAGTTGTTGAAAAGCTATTGTGGCAATTTGGTAAACTTCTTCCCAACTAATGCGTTGATAATGGGATGAACCTGATTTGAGAATCAGAGGATAACTAAGTCTCCCTAAATCATCACATTCTTGAGAAGTCAGTTGTTGTAATTCACTAATATTATATTTTTGAAAAAAATCTTGTTTAATTCCTGGTTGCAATTCTGCTGCAATTGCTTCCACACTTTTAGCACAACGTTGTAAATATTCTCCCGCTTCATTTACAAACCCTCCCTTTTGTCCACCCGTACCCCAAGCACAGGATAAACAAGCACTTTTATGATTGAGAGTTTGCCATAATTGTAAACCTTGGGGTGACAGAGTTTTTTCTATCCAGTATTGGATAACAGGTAAACCACCACCGGCATTGCAATTAGATTTATTTTCAGGTAAATTATCCATAAATAGAAGTTTTATATCTTATTTCTTTACGGACTGATTCTTTAATATTTAGCTTATACCAATTTTATACAGCGGTTTCCGCTCTTATGAGGTACAAAGTTGAATCATCAAACTCTTGTAGTGCGGGCATACTATGGCTAACGCCACGCTGCGCTATCGACAAGCTCAGTACAAGTCTTGCCCGCTAGATATGTACCTCATAACACC
>NZ_JAQMTJ010000098.1:0-27265 GCF_028330815.1 Dolichospermum lemmermannii CS-548 | reverse complement strand
TCAATCCCCAATTTCCTTCAGAAGAAACCCAATTCCAGTTATTATCTAAATGCCAAATATGCAGATAGTTTCCAGAAACGTTTTTCCAGAGAACTTGGTTATCCCCATTGACAGTTTCTGCGGCTATCGTTTGCCATCCTGAACCGTAGATATCTTGGTAGATTTGTTGTCCACCGTTTTTGATGGCAGTTGGGGTGTTTGTTCCTACTTGAGCAAAGTATTTATTGGTTGCATCTTTGACTAATTTTGTATTACCTGCTAATTCAATTGGGGTGTAGGGATTGCCAATAATACCATCACCATTAGCATCTATGCCAAAGTTAGTTTCTTGAGTTAAAGCATCAGCAGAATTTAATCCCCAATTTCCTTCAGAAGAAACCCAATTCCAGTTATTATCTAAATGCCAAATATGCAGATAGTTTCCAGAAACGTTTTTCCAGAGGATTTGATTATCTCCATTGACAGTTTCTGCGGCTATCGTTTGCCATCCTGAACCGTAGATATCTTGGAAGATTTGTTGTCCACCGTTTTTAATAGCAGTTGGGGTATTTGTTCCGACTTGGGTAAAGTATTTGTTGGCTGCATCTTTGACTAGTTTGTTGTTTCCTGCTGATTCAATGGCGGTGTAAGTATTGCCTGTATCATCATTAGTTATAGTTCCTACTGCCTGATTATCTGCAATTGTGGCATTAGTGGCATTGCTAAGGTTGACGAAGAAGGTTTCGTTCGGCTCAAATGTTGTATCACCAGTCACAGCAACATTGAAAGTTTTACTAGTAACACCGGGATTAAAAGTTAATGTACCTGTGGAGGCGGTATAGTCACTACCTGCTGTGGCTGTGCTGTTAGCAGTAGCATAGTTAACTGTGACAGCAGAGGTACTGGCGGCAGAAAGAGTCACAGTAAAGGTAGCGTTGGTTGTTCCTGTGTTGCCTTCGGTAACAGTAATATCTTTGATGCTGAGGCTGGGTAAGGCTGCTGCTTGTACCTCAAATGCGCCGATATCGACTCCACCTCCAACAAGCCGCGTTAAACCTCGTTGGTCGTAGGGAATGGGTTCTGTTCTATTTCCATCGCCATCAAGGTCTTCTGTATCAGCAGGGATTAAGCTGTTGTTACCAGCGTTAATCGCCGGGCTACCAGGAAGGAGAGCATGAGTAAGGGTGAGTCCACCGTTATTTTGTAAGGGTCCGAGTCCGGGGTTGGGGTTAACAATATCTGTACCAGTGCCTACAGTGCCACTGGCTCCAGCCAGAGAGCCAATTAAGTTGTAATTATTGCCGTTAACTGTGCCTTGAATATCTTTGCCTGTCCCCTGGTAATCATAATTACCAAAATTGCCAGCAACAATTGTGTTTTTTAAATTGGCACTGCCATAAATTCCACCTCCTCCTAAAATACCAGCCGTATTATTGGTAATTGTGGTATTCAGTACATTTATAACGTTGCCCCCAGCCGAACCTATACCACCACCAGCACTTCCGGCACTGTTTCCGCTAATGGTTGTGTTAACTAAAGCAATAGAGCCATAGCTACTGTTACCTTGAATACCGCCACCAGAGCCACTTGCACTATTGTTACTAATTGTAGTGTTGATCACCGTCAAGGCATCAAAGTTGTAGATGCCACCTCCACTACCTGATGTATTATTACTTATGGTGGAGTTAGTCGCAATCAGAGTGCCAGAATTAAGGATACCGCCACCGTTGCTACCTTTATTGTTATTGATAGAACTATTTCGCAAGTAGACTGTACCATCGTTATAAATACCGCCACCCCAAGAGCTACTCTCTGCACTATTGCCACTGATGGTAGTGTTGTACAAATCGAGAGCGCCATTATAATCAACCCTAATGCCTCCACCTCCATTAGTACCATAACTAGATATCTTGCCGCCCGTAACGACTACATTCTGTAAGCTTAATGCTCCTCCAGCCAGTACATGAAAAACGCGATCGCTATTTAATAAACCTGACGCATTAATAGTTGCTTGTCCACCAACTGCCACAATATAAAGCACATTACTGCGAATTTTAATATCTAAATCTCCTGTCAAGGCTGCATCTTCATTAATCCCATTTGATGTGAGGTTGTAAGTTGTTCCTCCAGTTAAATGGATTTCATAATCAGTAGTCTTATTCGCATTGGCGATTATAATCGCATCCCGCAATGATAAACCACCAGTAGCACTACCATCATTTTGATCTGCGGTTGTTGTCACTGTTAAAACAATTGGCGCAGCTTGTTCTACAGCAATTACTTTTCCGTCTACAGTAATATTTGCCCAATCATTTTCTGTGTTAATTCTGTCTAATTCCTGAGTTGTTAAATTTTGTCCGCGCACCAATGCTGAGAATTTTTCTCCTTCATCTCCGGGGGTGTCTATTTGATTAATTTGAGCATCAATAAAATGCCCAATTTCTTCTAATAGAACCGCGCTAATGGCTTCTGCTGTGGAAGTTGCGATAAAATTAGCTGATAAATAAATCTTATTGGTGCTGGTGGCATAAGCGCCATTAGCATTGCCAAGAGTGCTATTATCAAGAGTCTCAATTTGCGGAAGTTGACTAAAATCACCAGATAGCCATTGAGTACGAATGGTTACAGCTACGGTATGATCGTATTGTGTACCAAATGTAGTATCGAAAACCTGCCAGAAATTGTTTAAACCAGCAAAGGTGCTGAGTTGGTTGTAAGTCAGGGTGAGAACAGTATTCATGGTTTTGATTAATTATTAGTATTAAAATGATGTCTGGGGATGACAATCTATATCACAAGTGTGACACAAATACTTAGAGATGTCAACCTGTACATCCGCACTGCAAATTAGGATATTTTTTTAATTGGTAGTCACCAATGTCAATACTACTATCAATTTTTAAAAAGTCTAATTTATGACTAAAATGGACCATTAAAAGGTTTAGTGCTGCTCATTGGTGTCAACTTAGGCTAGGGATACTTCGGCAAGTGTTACAGTGAGCTTGTCGAAGGGTCGAACTACTTAGTACAAGAACAAACCTGCCCGGAACTTAAGTTCCGGTCTAAAAGCTAAAGTGCGTTAAAACGCACTCTAGTTAACTCAAAATCAAAAATTATCCTATTTTTGCTAAAATAGTCGGTTTTAACCGACTTTAGCTTTTAGACAGGGAATTTATTCCCTGGATTTTATCTTTTTTATAAAATCTATCGAATCTATCGAATCAACCGATTTAATTAAAATTACTACCCATGACCAAAAAAATATTAACTGGACTTAGTTCAACAGCCTACGAACACCCCTTCGATAAAAAAGCCTTAGCTTCTTTACAAAGTATGCCTGGACTTTCTCCTTTACTCAAAAAAGTCAACGAATATGGTATTGATCGTTTACTAAGATTACAAAGTATTGCTAGTGAAATCAGAGTCACACCGCGAAATTTTCCCCAATTGTATCAACCATTGTTAGAAGCTTGCCAAATTCTTGATGTGACAACTATTCCTGAATTGTATTTATTTCGAGGGACAGGACATATTAGAACCTATATTATTGGGGTAGAAAAACCCATTGTTGGTATTAATATAGAAGCAATGGAATGGTTAAATTATGATGAATTGCTGTTTATTTTTGGATACGAAATTGCTCGAATTAAAAGTCAGCACATGATTTATCATCAAATGTCAATTGTGATGCCAGTATTAAAGATATGGATCAGCAGTACCACATTAGGGTTAGGAGGATTGATAGCTAGTGGTGTAGAATTAGCGTTATATAATTGGGTAATGATGGCAAAGTTCACTGCTGACCGGGCTGGTTTATTAGCTTGTCAGGACATTGATGTGGCAACTACCGCACTGATGAAACTTGCAGGTTTGCCAGAAGAGTATTTAACTCCTCATGTGATCGAAGATTTCCTCATTCAATCCCGCGAATTTGCTGCTAATAGTGTTGATAGTTTAGATCAAGTTACGAAAATATCAAGTTATTCAGATTCTAATCTTTCTTGGTTAGTTATGCGGACAGGGGAATTATTAAAATGGGTTGATTCAGGAGAATACAATCATGTACTTCAAGGAGAAAATGTCAACACTTCAAAAGGAGAAGAGGAAGGAGACGAAAAAGAAGGATGGAATTTTTTGACTTCTTGGTAATGGATATATGTATGATTAACGATTGCCTTGAATAATCTCTTATGCGTGGCTAAATTAGATTCCACAGGAGATGAATAAAAAAGTTTTCATAATATGCTTGAAAACCCGTAGGAGCGCAGCCCCTGCGCCCTTGCCTCATCTAATAACGGCTATATATCTTTTTCCCAACCATAACTAATTGAACACCAGATTGGTTTAAATTTGCTAACCTAGAAATGGTGTAAATATTGCTGATGGTAGCGTGGTTCTCTATTAAAACTATTATTTGAGCAACAATTATGACAGCATTTAACTCTGACAGCCTGCGTTCCTACAGTCAAGATGATGTCCAGCAAATTCTGCAATTAGCGATCGCTCGTCAAGTGGATGATAATGATCAGGAATTTTCCTATCAGCAGATAGTGGAAATTGCCACAGAGTTACAAATATCACCTGATACATTGCAACAAGCGGAACGAGATTGGTTAGTCAAACAAAGCGAAGTTGAACAACGTAAAACTTTTAATCTTTATCGTCAAAGTAAATTTAAAAAACGGTTAGGAAATTACGCAATTATTAATATTTTTTTCCTAGCTATGGATGCCATTGGTGGCGGTATTTCTTGGTCACTTTATATCTTACTAGGTTGCGGATTAGCCATATCCTTAGATATTTGGAATACTTTTCAAACCCAAGGTGAAGATTACGAAATCGCCTTTCAAAGATGGAATCGCAACCATCAAATTAAACAAACAATCAATACAGTTCTAAATAGGTGGTTTAAGGTATTTAGTCCTTAGAGGACATTTTAAAAGTATTCGGAGATATCTAGTAGTTTGTCAAGATAAAAATGATGGTCTGTAGTGTGAGCGTCTCGCTCACGCGGGCAAGACTTGTACTGAGCAAGCGAAGCCCTGAGCCTGCGAAGCCCTGAGCCTGCGATGCCCTGAGCCTGTCGAAGGGTCGAAGGGTCGAAGGGTCGAAGTATGCCCGCACTACCAAATACCCGTCAAAATAAATTTGACAGATTACTAGTCTCGCTCACGCGGGCAAGATGCCCGCACTACCAAAAACCCGTCAAAATAAAGTTGACAGAGTACTAGTATAACCCACGAAGGTGGGTTTTGTCTGTGTAGGCGTGATTTCTAATCGCCTTTTATTTAGAACCAGAGGTGGCTAATTCTGCTAACCGTTCCTGTTGATCTTGAGAAATACAAGATTGAATCACCGTTTCTAAATCACCTTCCAAAACCGGGTTAAGGGTAAAATTTTGACCTAAACGATGGTCAGTCACCCGGCTATCTTTATAATTGTAAGTGCGAATTTTTTCCGAACGAGAACCCGTACCCACTTGTAAGCGCCGCATGGAAGTCACAGCATCCTGTTGTTCACGCAACTTTATTTCATACAACTTAGCCCGGAGAATTTGCATTGCCCGTTCTTTATTCTGCAACTGACTCCGTTCTTCTGTACAGAAAATCCGAATCCCAGTCGGTTTGTGGAACAAATCAGCGGCTGTTTCCACCTTATTCACGTTTTGTCCACCCGCACCACCAGAACGCGCCGTACTCATTTCAATATCTTTCGGGTCAATATGAATTTCCACCTCATCCACTTCTGGCATAATTGCTATAGTAGCAGTAGAAGTGTGAACCCTTCCCCCAGATTCCGTTGCTGGTACGCGCTGTACACGATGTACACCAGATTCAAACTTCAGTTTACTGTAAACACTATCACCTTGAATTTCTAGAATTACTTCCTTATACCCGCCCATTTCCCCCGAAGATTCGCTGACTAGCTTCACCTTCCAACCTTGGACATCAGAATAGCGAGAATACATCCGCAGTAAATCTCCCGCCCAAATACTCGCTTCATCACCACCAGTCCCAGCGCGAATTTCCAACATGATATTTTTATCATCGTTGGGGTCACGGGGTATCAGCAACACTTTTAAGCGATTTTCTAGATATTCCAGCTTTTCCTCTAGTTCGCTGACTTCCAATGCTGCCATTTGTTGCAACTCTAGATCGCTATTTGACTCTTTGAGGATCTGACGCGCTCCTACTAATTCATCTTGGGTTGTTTTCCAAGTTTCATAGGTATCAACTACCTCTTCCAAGGAAGAACGAGACTTGGCAATTTTTTGATACTCATCAGGATTACTAGCGGTATCAGGATCGGCTAAACGGCGTGTTAATTCATTAAATGTTTGTTCAACAGATTTAAGTTTATCCAGTAAATATATTTCTGCCATGATGACTACATAAGCTCCTAAAAAATAACAAGTGGGCTACTGCATTAAATGACAAGCGACCCAGCACTATGCAGGGTCGTCTATGGCTTCCGCCATGTTATCAATAGTTACAGCCAACCAGCTACTTTTGATTATCGTCGCCAGTTTGAGTTTCAGTTTGAGTGCTGGACATACCATATTTACGGAGGAAGCGTTCTACACGGCCTTCAGTATCAATCATTTTCTGAGTACCAGTGTAAAAGGGGTGATTTCCAGACCAAACATCTACGTGTAATTCGGGTTTGGTAGCACCAATGGTCATAATAACTTGACCATTACAGTAGACTTTAGCGTCTGGATACCATTTGGGATGAATATCAGGTTTAGCCATTGTTTTTTTGTTGCGAATCTATATAAATTGTGACTGGGGATTGGGGACTGGGGACTGGGTAAAAGTTTTTCCTTCTGAACTCCTGACTCCTGACTCCTGACTCCTATCTTAACGTTTGGAGTATTGAGGTGCTTTGCGGGCTTTGTGCAAACCGTATTTCTTCCGTTCTTTAGCTCGTGGGTCACGAGTTAAATAGCCTTCAGTTTTCAGCGGTGAACGGTTATCTGGGTCAAGTTGACACAAAGCGCGGGCAACTCCTAGACGAATAGAATCAGCCTGTCCAGTTAAGCCACCACCTTCGGCTTTCACCAAAATGTCATATTCGCTTTCTAATCCCAAGGTTTCCAAAGGTGCTTTAATAGCTCCTAAGTAGTTGGGATTGAATTGGAAATACAAATCTCCATCTTTGCCATTAACAGTCATTTTCCCTTCACCGGGAACTAGACGGACACTAGCAACTGAACATTTACGGCGACCAGTACCCCAGTAAACGGCACGACCGCTAGTAGTTTCTGCTACTTGCATTAATTTTCTCCAGGAATTGTACTAATTGTGATTTCTTTGGGTAGTTGTGCTGCATGAGGATGAGTTGGGCCTGCATACACTTTCAGCTTGGTAAATAATTGCTTACCCAAACTATTTTTAGGTAACATACCTTTAATAGCGTGTTCAAGGATTCTTTCGGGTAAGCGCTGTTGCAACTTAGCGAAAGTTTCTGTTTTCATTCCACCAGGACGGCCGGAATGACGACGGTAAACTTTTTGGGTGCGCTTTTTACCTGTAACTGCCACTTTCTCAGCATTGATAATAATGACAAAATCCCCTGTATCCATATGGGGTGTAAATTCAGGTTTCTTTTTGCCTCTGAGGATCATTGCAACTTCGGTAGCAAGACGACCCAGACGTTTATCTGTAGCGTCTACTAAGTACCAATCGCGCTCAATAGATGCTTGAGGGGGAAGGTAGGTTTTAGTCATTTTTTTTGTCAGTTGTCAGTTGTCAGTTGTCAGTTGTCAGTTGTCAGTTGTCAGTTGTCAGTTGTCAGTTGTCAATTGTCAGTTGTCAGTTGTTAGTTGTCAATTGTCAATTGTCATGACCCATGACTAGGTATGGTTGGGTGTCATACCAAATTTTTGGCGGAAAGGGAAAATCGGGATAACCGACTCTCAACAAGCATAACCCGTGAGCAGGTGCAGAATATTTCACTTCTTCCCGGCGTTCTTGTTGCCAGATGTCGGTGAAGTTATCTAGAGTCCGCTGACCAGAACCTACTTGTACTACCATTCCGATTAATAGCCGCACCATGCCATATAAAAATCCATTAGCCTGAATTTCAATATGGATAAATGCTCCACTACGACGGCATTCTACAGCTTGCACTTCTACCCAGGAATGCGATCGCGCTGACCCAGCCCGTTCAAAAGCAGATAAATGGTGTTTTCCCAGTAGCGGTTTCAGGGCAGATGTAATTAAGTCTGCATCCAAGGGGGCATAATAATAATGCCAACTGAAAGGTTGCGCGAATAAATTCGGTAAATTTTCAGTGTAGATAGTGTAGCGATATCGTCGGTAAACTGCGCTAAAACGAGCGTGCCAACTTTCACTTACACCTGCTGATGCCCTGATCAATATCCCTGGGGGCAAATAGCCATTGAGAACCTTTGCCCACCTGTGAGCAGGAATTGAACCTGTAGCTTGAAAATGGGCTACTTGAGCGGCAGCATGGACTCCAGAATCAGTTCTACCTGCTCCGTGGAGTGTCACATGATACCCTAGAACAGTGGCTATAGCTGTTTCTATCTCTTCCTGGACAGTGCGCTGTCCTTTTTGTCTTTGCCAGCCGTGAAAATGAGTACCTATGTACTGAATAACCAAGGCTACTCGCTGAGTAGAATTATGCTGGCTGCTTTCTAACATAGTTGTTTGTCAGTCGTCAGTTGTCAGTTGTCAGTTGTTTTTTATTTGCTACTGACCAATGACCAATGACTAATGACTAATAACTTTAAACTAGTTCAATAATCGCCATTTCAGCATGATCACCGCGACGGGGGACGGTATGCAGAATGCGAGTATAACCACCTTGACGGCCAGCATACCGAGTTGGGGCTTGCTCGAATAGTGCATGAACCAGAGTTTTGTCGTAGATATAGCCTAAGGCCTTTCGACGTGATGCTAAAGAGCCATCTTTAGCTAGGGTAATCATTTTATCTACTTCACTGCGGACAACTTTAGCTCTGATTAAAGTTGTAGTAATTCGACCATGACGTACCAACTCTGTTGTCAAAGCTCTGAGAAGAGCGCGACGTTGATCCGCTGGTTTACTAAGTTTTTTGACTCGGCAACGATGGCGCATAATAATGCAAAGAGTGAATTATTAATGGTTTTGATTTAGCTAGGCTTAGAGCTTCTTTCTTGAGGTAAAGTAATACCTAAGCGACGCTGTAAAGCTTCCACTACTTCTTCTGCTGACTTTTGACCAAAGTTTTTGATTTCTAAAAGGTCTTCTTGGGTGTAATCCAATAAGTCGGCTACGGAATTTACTTGAGCGCGTTTGAGACAGTTATAAGCTCTGACAGATAACTGTAATTCTTCAATCGGAATTTGCGCGGTGGGATCATCTGGGATATCTGAACCTGTATCCGTTGGTTCTAAGGAGATATCTTTCAGTGGGTTGAATAAATCTACCAAAATTCCAGCGGCAGATGATAGTGCTTCTTGAGGAGAAATACTACCATTAGTCCATACTTCCAACAGTAGTCGGTCTTTCAAAGAACCATCGTCACGGGTTTCTTCAACACTATAGTTGACTTTCCGTACGGGCATAAACACTGAGTCAATTTGGAGAAAATCCAAAGATGTGGCTTCTTCTCTGCCTCGTTCTACAGTCCTGTAGCCTTTGCCTTTCTCAATCCGAAATTCCATTTCCAGTTTTCCACCTTCAGCAATGGTGGCGATATACTGGGTCGGGTCAATCACTTCTACTTCACTAGGTAAGTCGAAATGCGCTACAGTAACTGTTGCTGGGCCGTTCACGAGTAAGCGACCAATTTGGGGTTGAGAAGAATAACTCTTGAGAATGACATCCTTCATTCGCATGAGGATTTCTAGTACGTCTTCTCTTACCCCTGGAACTGTCGCAAACTCATGGCTAACACCAGCAATTCTCACCGCTGTTACTGATGTTCCTTCTAAGTTAGAAAGTAAAACCCGCCGCAACGCGTTACCAACAGTTGTCCCTTGACTGCGCTCTAGGGGTTCTAGAACGAACTTACTGTAATAGCTCCGACTTTCCTCAGCATTAGACTCTACACATTCAATTTGAAACTGAGCCACGGAGTAGCCTCCCTTGTTAAGGTGCTGCTAGAAGACAAATTAATTGCTTCTCAAATTTTCTTGAAAGCGAACTTATTTACCCCACGCGTCTAAATTCAACAAGTATTCGCTTGGGGAAAATAGTTCAAAATTACCAGCCACAGAGGGCATTGTTGATGATTTCCCAAGGGTTCTAGCTTTTGGCTTGATTACCCAATAGGTTCTGTTTAAACTCGACGGCGCTTGGGTGGACGGCAACCGTTATGGGGAATTGGGGTAATATCTCGAATGAGTGTAATTTCCAATCCTGCACCTTGAAGCGCCCGAATAGCGGTTTCTCTACCTGCACCGGGACCACTCACCATGACTTCGATTTGCCGCATTCCTTGGTCTGTGGCTCGTCTAGCTGCGCTTTCAGCAGCGGTTTGTGCAGCAAAGGGAGTTCCCTTTTTTGCCCCTTTAAATCCACTAGAACCAGCACTTGCCCAGGAGATAACATCTCCATTTTGATCGGTAATCGTGACAATGCTATTGTTGAAGGTAGACTGAATGTAGGCAACCCCATTGGGTACGTTCCGTTTCTGCTTTTTGCTCCCGGATTTTTTCGTTGGTTGTCTGGCCATATTTCTTTAGTGAATTTAAGGTACAACTTGCTAATTGCAGCAAGTTTAGAAAAATTATTTGCCAGGGGCTTTCTTCTTACCAGCCACTGTCTGTCTTCTACCGCGTCTGGTTCTTGCGTTGGTCCGGGTTCTTTGTCCACGCACTGGTAAGCCCATGCGGTGTCTACGACCTCTGTAGCAGCCAATATCAATCAAACGCTTAATATTTAGTCCTTCTAGACGGCGTAAATCTCCTTCAACCTGATAGTTGCTTTCGATTTCTCCTCTGAGAGCGGCTACATCAGCATCAGACAGGTCTTTTACGCGGATATCTGGATTTACGCCAGTAGCTGCGAGAATTTGATGTGATCTAGTTAAGCCAATTCCGTAAATGTATGTTAGACCAATTTCTACCCGCTTATCGCGGGGAAGGTCTACGCCGGAAATCCGTGCCACAATGAATCTCTCCCTATTGTTTTCGTAGTTGCAGTTAGCAAAGTGCGATTTTGTGGCTTTAGCCATTTCATGGTCGCGGGTTTAACTTTGCTTTGATAGATAGTTTCTATCCTTGGCGTTGTTTGTGTTTGGGATTTTCACAAATCACCATCACGCGACCACGACGCTTGATCACGCTGCACTTTTCACAAATTTTCTTAACTGAGGCTCTGACTTTCATGCCTTTAAAATTGACTCCAAATAGTAAATTATAGCATTTCTAGAAGAAATATTTCAGTTATGTAACTAGAAAAAGACCAGTTGATTTATGTATGGTAAGATTCTCTGTTATTGATTTTATTTCTTCCGCAGGCGATAGGTGATTCTACCTTTGGTTAAGTCGTAGGGTGTTAATTCAACTTTGACGCGATCGCCAGGTAAAATCTTGATGTAATTACGGCGAATTTTCCCAGAAATGTGTGCCAGGACATTAAAGCCGTTATCTAAGTCAACACGAAACATTGCATTAGGCAACGATTCGGTGACAGTCCCTTCCATTTCAATTAAATCTTGCTTAGACAAGTTTTTTCCTCAACTCAATAATCTCCTGTTGTCCTTGTCCACTTTCATGGCAAGAACACAATTGGAGAAAAATATCAACAGTTTAATAATATATCTTAGCTAAAATTGACTTACGCCTGGCTTGGAAGATAGGGGCGAGGTAATAAGGCAATGGAAAAATTTTTTCTCTCTGCCGACATAGACCGCTACCCCTGAGTTTCTTTAAGCAGCTATGATATTTTTCAAATCAGTAAAAACTTCTTCTTGGGACTGATTACCGTTGACTGTGAGGAGTTTTTGGCGATCGCTGTAAAAGTTAATCAAGGGTGCAGTATCATCACGGTAGACTTCCAAGCGCCGACGAATCACTTCTTCAGTATCATCTTTTCGTCCGCGTCCTAATAACCGAGTAATGACAGTTTCATCTGGTGCATCCAGATTGACTACCTTTTCACCACCCTGTCCTAGACTTTTAAGTAATTCTGCTAGAAACTCTGCTTGTGTAACTTTACGAGGAAAGCCGTCCAAAATCCAACCTGTTTTAGTATCTGATTGTTGCAGGCGTTCCTTTACCATATCTTCTACTAATTTATCGGGGACTAATTCGCCTTTATCCATGAAACTTTGGGCTTGCATTCCCAAAGTTGTTTTCTCTTGAATAGCTTGACGTAAAATGTCACCTGTAGAAATATGGGGAATCTGCAAAAATGCAGCCAAGGTTTGAGCTTGAGTTCCTTTACCAGCACCCGGTGGTCCCAAGAAGATTAATCGCGTCACTATTGTTTCACCATTCCTTCATAACGCTGAGAGATGACGTAAGTTTGGATTTGTTTAGCCGTATCAATTGCCACACCGACTAAAATTAACAAAGATGTTGCCCCTAGTCCTTTAAAGGTGGGAACTTTTAAGGCACTTTCTACGGCTGTGGGAATAATTGCCACTAAACCTAGAAAGATAGCTCCTAAAAAAGTGAGGCGATTTGTCACCCGTTCAATATACTCACTAGTAGCTTTTCCGGGACGAATACCGGGAATACTAGAACCCATTTTTTTCAAATTCTGAGCCACATCTACTGGGTTGAGAATCAACGAAGAATAGAAATAGCTGAAGAAAACAATGGAAGTTAAGTAAACGAGGGCATATACCCAAGGTGCAGAACCACCAGGACTTAAATAGGTATTAACAATGTTTGCTAATTCGGGATTCTTAGTGAAATTGGCGACTAAAAGTGGCAAACTCAGGATTGCGGCTGCGAAAATAATCGGCATTACCCCACCAGAGTTGAGACGTAGGGGTAAATAACTCCGCTGTTCTGCTAAAACTCTTCTACCTACTTGACGACGGGCAGAAATAATGGGGATGCGGCGCATTCCTTCTTGTACGAACACAATACCCACGATTGTGAACATAAAAACCACTACAAGAACGATGACGCGCCCGACTATTTCCCGTCCACCAACTTGTACCAAGTCAATGGTATCGCCGAGAGACTTGGGTAAAGATGCCACAATGTTGACAAAAATCAACAAAGATGCCCCATTCCCGATACCCCGTTCTGTAATCAGTTCAGATGCCCACATTACGAACATTGAACCAGCAGTGAGAGCGATAGCCGTTTCTGCTACGAATATCGGACCTGGTGTTTTGGCAAATTGTTGGAGAAATAATGCCGAAAAAGCCACACTTTGAATAATTGCCCAAATTACAGTCACATAGCGGGTAATTTGTGATATTTTCCGCCGACCTGCTTCGCCTTCATTTTTCTGGAGATTTTCTAAAGATGGCAGAGCAGAAGTGAGTAATTGGATAATAATGGACGCATTAATAAAGGGCAAAATCCCTAAAGCAAAGACACCTAAAGTAGAGAGTCCCCGCCCAGAGAATATATCCAATAAACCAAAGATGGAATTGTTGCCCGATATAGCTTCAGCAAACTTAGGTCTATCAATTCCTGGGACAGGCAAAAAGATACCCAGGCGAACCAAAATTAAAATACCGACAGTGACAAGCAGCCTACCTCTCAGTCCGGCTGCTTGCGCCATCTGCATAAAAGTTTCTTGAGCTGTTGGGGCTTTGTCTCGACTGATCATAGAGTTTTACCTTTGAAGTCCTAACTATGATTTACGTGATTCATGATGATGAAGATGATTAAGCCGTCTGAACTGTGATTTTTGTGATTTATTTGATGAAGATGATTATCCTAATCACATTCATCATCCTAATCATATAAATCATCTTAATCATAAAAATCATAGTTCAGACTTTTATGCAGCTTCACAACTTCCACCAGCAGCCTCGATTTTGATTCGAGCTTGGCCTGTGAAAGCAGCAGCTTTTACCTGAAGAGGAACATTCAATTCCCCATTCCCCAAAATTTTCAATTGGCCTTTAACAGTGGTTAAGATCCCCGCTGCTTTTAAGGATTCCAATGTTACCTCTGAGTTAGCAGGTAAATCATTTAATTTCTCTAAGTAAGTCGGCCCAATAAAATCGATATATGTTTAGTTTTGTAAAAACCGTGAAACACCCTATTTATAAGGTATTCGTTAATTTATATTTCGTTACATAGATTGATTTTTTAACGCCGACCTACTTACATTAATCGTAGTGTAGATTCTCCGGTTCATCAGGGGGAAACCCTTGAGTTTAGGTATCCGGCGGTACAATGGCTGTTGACCACCTTCAAAACCTGGTCTTGTCCCACTACCAGAACGGGATTTTTGACCACGCATCCCTAAACCAGCACTAGCACCTTGTCCAGCAGAAATACCTCTACCTACACGCTTACGGCGTTTTTTAGAGCCTTTTTGGGGCTTAACATCATTAAGTCTCATTTTGGTTTGTGATTTTAGATTTTAGATTTTGGATTTTAGATTGAGAATCTGATACAAAGACTGACTAAATATAGAGTTTCTCAATGGCGATACCGCGATCTTCAGCAACTTCACTTAATGTTCGCAGGGTAGATAGAGCGTTGACTGCTGCTCTGGCGTTGTTCAAAGGGTTGTTTGAACCTAGTTGTTTAGCGAGAATATTACGTATTCCTGCTAACTCTAATACAGTCCGTACAGCACCCCCGGCAATTACCCCTGTACCTGGTGCGGCTGGGCGCATCATCACTTTAGCACCGCCACCAACACCATCAATGGGGTGAGGAATAGAATTGGATTTGGTGATCGGGATGTCAATTAGATGTTTTTTACCATCAGCGACACCTTTTTTAACTGCACCAATTACATCTGATGCCTTACCAACTCCGACTCCAACTTGTCCACGTTCATTACCGACGACGACAATGGCACGGAAGCTGAGTTTTTTACCACCTTTGACGACTTTACTCACCCGGCGGATTTGGATAACTCGCTCTTGCCAGGTGGTTTCTTCTTTTTTTGTACGGCTTGCTTTACGACGACCGGTTACCATAATCAATGCTCTCTTTTAGTTGTCAGTTGTCAGTTGTCAGTTGTCAGTTGTCAGTTGCTACTGACTATTGACTACTGACGGACTTAGAAATCTAAACCAGCCTCGCGTGCCGCCTCGGCTAAGGCTTTGACGCGACCATGATAGAGGTTACCACCACGGTCAAAAACGACTTTAGTGATGCCTTTTTCTAGGGCGCGGACAGCTACCAGTTTACCAACTTGCACTGATGCGTCACAGTTGGCACCGGAAGCGATGCTAGATTTCAATTCTGGTTCTACGGTTGATGCCGCTACTATAGTTTCCTGCTTGGCATCATCAATCAATTGAGCATAAATATGCTCATTGGATCGAAATATGGACAAACGTGGACGTTCTGGGGAACCGTTGACTTTGCTACGAACGCGCCGATGACGACGTTGTTTTGATTCTTTGCGTGTAAGTTTCATATTTACTTCTTACCACCCTTACCAGTCTTACCAGCTTTGCGTCTGACCACTTCACCTGCATAGCGAATACCTTTACCTTTGTAGGGTTCAGGTGGACGAACGGCACGAATTTTAGCTGCTGTGTTGCCGACAATTTCTTTGTCATAACCGCTGACTATGACATTAGTTGTCCCTTCTACCGCAAATTGAACTCCTGCTGGAGGTTCAATTTGGACTTGATGGCTATAACCCATATTTAAAACTAGGTTACTGCCTTGAAGTTGGGCGCGATAACCAACCCCTTGGATTTCCAAGCGACGTTGAAAACCCTGGGATACTCCCTCCACCATGTTGGCCACTAGGGTGCGGCTCAAACCGTGCATTTGTCTGGAGGTACGGGTTTCATCCCGACGAGTAACTATCAATGTTTCTCCTTCTTGGGAGACTATGACATTTTTAGGTAGTAGACGGGAAAGTTCGCCTTTAGGACCTTTCACTACTACTTTGACACCATCAATCGCCACTTGCACTTTGGCGGGAATGGTAATTGGACGTTTACCAATACGAGACATGATTTTTTGTTCTTTGTCAGTTGTTTTTTGTCAGTTGTCAGTTGTTCGTTGTTTTGCCACTGACCAATGACCAATGACCAATGACGACTACCAAACGTGGCAAAGCACTTCACCGCCTAGATTTTGGCGGCGTGCTTCGCGGTCAGTCATAATCCCACTGGATGTAGAAATAATGGCAATACCGATACCGCCTAGCACTCTTGGTAATTCTTTTCTATTGGAGTAAACACGCAAACCTGGTTTACTCACTCGTTTTAGGGCAGTGATTAGGGGTTGGCGATTTTTACCTTTGTATTTCAGGGAAATAACTAGGTTCCGCTTAATTCCTTCTCCTGCTTCTTCAACTTCCGCAATGAAGCCTTCTTCTCGCAGTACCTTGGCAATATTACGAGTCATCTTTGTAGCTGGTACTTGCGTAGTTTGATGCCTTGCCATATTGGCATTGCGGATGCGCGTCAGCATATCTGCAATTGTGTCGTTAGCCGCCATCGTTCCCTCTTTAGATGAACTTATTGATCGCGAAAGGGCATTCCCATTTCCTTAAGTAAGGCGCGGCCCTCTTCGTCGGTTTTTGCCGTGGTGATGATAGAAATATCTAAACCCCGGACTTGATCGATTCTGTCATATTCCACTTCTGGAAAAATTAGCTGTTCCCGCACACCTAGAGTGTAGTTGCCACGGCCGTCAAAGCTTTTGGGGCTGATCCCACGAAAGTCTCTGATTCTGGGCAGTGTGAGGTTAATCAGACGATCTAAGAAAGCGTACATCCGTTCGCCTCTTAGTGTCACCATAATCCCTACAGGCATACCTTGACGAATTTTAAAGCCGGCGATCGCTTTCTTTGCCCGTGTTACCACAGGTTTTTGTCCAGTAATCAGGGCAATTTCGCTGATAGATGCCTCTAGTGATTTGGCGTTTTGAGCAGATTCTCCCAAACCTCTGTTGATAGTTATCTTAATCACCTTAGGCACTTGATGCACGTTGGTGTATTCAAACTGAGTAATCAATTTGGGAGTAATTGTCTCTTGATATACGGTTTTAAGTCGTGTTTTCGCCATAGTGTTTGTCCTTATATCCCCTGGGCTTGGTCAGGGTCGCTTTCCTCCAATTAAAAATGCCAAATTAAAAATTAAAAATTGAAATTGCGAATTTTTTAATTTTTAATTCTTAATTTTTAATTGGTGAGAATTTCACCTGTTTTTTTGAGCATTCTCACTTTCTTGCCTTCGGCGGTGAAAGTGTAGCAAACGCGACTAGCGACGTTTTGCTTGGTGGAATAGAGCATCACATTGGAGCTATGAATGGGGTACTCCTGGGTGACTATTTGCCCTGATTCACCTTCTTGTTGAGGTTTCACGTGCTTGGTTTTAAAGTTGACACCTTTGACAAGGACTTTGCTCAATTGTGGTAGTGCTTTAATCACTTCCCCAACTTTACCCTTATCTTTGCCAGCGATGACTTGGACAGTATCACCGGTTTTGACGTGCATTTTATGAAAAACTTTGGGTTGTGGGCGCTTTGCCATTACAGCACCTCCGGAGCCAGAGAAACAATTTTAGTAAAGTTTTTGTCGCGCAGTTCACGAGCTACCGGACCAAATACCCTTGTACCTCTAGGATTACCTTCTTTATTGATAATCACTGCGGCGTTATCGTCAAAACGGATAGCCATGCCACTGTCACGACTAATAGCTTTACGAGTACGCACAATTACTGCTTCTACAACATCTGACTTTTTTACAGCCATGTTGGGTGAAGACTCTTTGACAACAGCGATAATTCTATCGCCTACGCCACCATAACGGCGGTTACCTGCACCTAATACGCGGATGCACATTAGTTTTTTAGCACCGCTATTATCTGCGACATTCAGATAAGATTGGGGTTGAATCACAACTGGTCTCTCTTCTAGGGTCGTTGTAGCTGATGGTACAACTGTTTACTAAGTAGCTTTAATGTTCAGGATTTCTTTGACTTGCCAACGCTTGGTTTTGCTCAGGGGTCTAGTTTCCTGAATCCGCACCCGGTCGCCTATTTTGCAAGTATTCTCTTCGTCGTGAACTTTATAGCGGCGGGTTTGAACTACGATTTTGCCGTACTTGGGGTGAGGAGCGCGGTTTTCTATGGCTACTACCACAGTTTTTTGCATTTTATCGCTCACTACCAAGCCAACTCGTTCTTTGACTGCCATAATCTCCTACTTTTGTTCTTGATCTGAAAGACTCGCTGCCCGTTTCCGTTCTCCTTCTACTGTCAGTAATTGGGAGAGCCGATGGCGTGCGTGTTTGAACTGGTGAGGCTTTTCTAATTGTCTAGTGGCTTTTTGTAAGCGCAACTGAAATAGTTGTCTTTTCACAGCGACAATTTCTTCAGCCAACCGTTCGTCATTTAATTCTCTAGCTTCTGAAATCTTGGGAAGAGGCATAAACTACTCCTGCTCCTGTGGTTGAGAGCGGGTAATAAACTTGGTCTTAATTGGTAACTTACTGTCAGCTAATCGCATAGCTTCGCGGGCAATTTCTTCAGTAACGCCGCCAATTTCAAACATGATCCGGCCTGGTTTGACTACGGCTACCCAAAACTCTGGGTTACCTTTACCAGAACCCATCCGGGTTTCAGCAGGACGCATGGTGATTGGTTTGTCAGGGAAAATCCGAATCCAGATTTTGCCACCCCGGCGAATATACCGAGTCATTGCCCGACGGGAAGCCTCGATTTGCCGTGAGGTAATCCAAGATGGTTCTTGGGCTTGGAGTCCAAAGTCCCCAAAGTTGAGGGTACTGCCTCGGCTGGCAAGACCTTCCATGCGTCCGCGTTGTTGTTTGCGGAATTTAGTTCTTCTAGGACTTAACATGATTTGTCAGTTGTCGGTTGTCAGTTGTCAGTTGTCAGTTGTCAGTTTTTTTACCACTGACTATGAGCATTGACTAGGCTTCATTGGAGCGGTCTTCAAACTGTTGACGACGACGTTGTTGTTGTCGGCGACGGGGTTCGCGTTCACGGTCACGATCTCCACGTTCACGGTCTTTAGCTGGTTGAGCGGGAGCTTGTTCCTGTCCAGGAATAATTTCGCCTTTAAAGACCCAAACTTTAATTCCGAGAATTCCGTAAACTGTCTTAGCTGTGCAGCCAGAATAGTCAATATCAGCGCGTAAGGTGTGGAGAGGAACTCTACCTTCACGAGTCCACTCTGAGCGGGCAATTTCTGCACCGTTGAGCCGACCACCGACTTGAACTTTGATTCCTTGGACACCTGCTCTTTGAGCGCGTTGAATTGCTTGACGCACAACTCGGCGGAAGGAAACCCGACGTTCTAATTGTTGAGCAATGTATTCAGCAATCAGGTAAGCATCAGCATCAACTCGTTGGACTTCAACAACGTTAATGCGAATTTGGCGATTACCACCCAAAGCTCCTTGTAGTCCAAGACGCAATGATTCAATACCTTGACCACCACGACCTACAACCACACCTGGTCTAGCTGTGCGGACTTCTAGGTCAATTTGATCAGCTTTGCGCTCAATTCTCACTTCGGAAATACCGGCGTTATTTTGAGCGTATCTACCTAGTTTTTGCTCAATGTATTGACGGAGTTTGTAGTCTTCTTGGAGAAGTTCTGGATAACGGTCAGGTTCTGCAAACCAACGGGATTGGTGTTCTTGAGTTATACCCAGTCGAAAGCCGACTGGATGAATTTTCTGTCCCACAAAAGCTTCCTCTAAAATTTCTTACTGTACGCAATTTTCTTGTGCCTGGTGGCTGTTTACTCAGCAGTAGCAACCGCGGAAACAGCAACAGTGATATGACACGTTGGTTTGCGAATTTGGTAAGCTCGACCTTGCGCTCTGGGTTGAAACCGTTTTAGCACTGGTCCTTGGTCGGCATAGGCTTGACTGATCACCAAACTGGATCTGTCTAAACCAGCATTATGCTCGGCATTAGCTGCGGCACTTCTGAGAACCTTTAAGATGGGGTCACAAGCGCCATAGGGCATAAATTCGAGCAAGATTAGTGCTTCTCTGTATGAACGACCGCGAATTTGATCAAGTACACGGCGCACTTTATAGGGAGAAATGCGTATATAACGGGCGATTGCCTTAACTTCAGTAGTGTCAGTTGCCATTTTCATAACTTACTCTATGTTTATCAATTAAAAATTTAGAATTAAAAATTAAAAATTCTCATGTTTTAATTTTTAATTTTCAATTTTTAATTGATCTATCTCCCTGATTTTTTGTCACTTTTACCATGACCTCTGTAGGTACGGGTAGGAGCAAATTCTCCTAACTTATGACCGACCATTTGTTCATTGACAAATACGGGAATGTGCTGCCGTCCATTGTGAACAGCGATAGTATGACCTACCATCAAGGGCAAAATTGTCGAAGCTCTCGACCAAGTTTTGACCACTTGTTTTTCATCTTTTGCGTTTAACTTCTCAATTTTCTTGAGCAGATGGTCAGCAACAAAAGGACCTTTTTTTAAAGAACGACCCATAGTTCAATTTTTGATTTGGGATTATTGTCAATTGATAATTGATAATGCTTAATTGTCAATTGTCAAATTTGATGTTAGGACTGACGACCACCACGACCACGTTTAGATGATTTGCGGCGACGACGGATAATCAATTTAGTGCTGGCTTTCTTGCGATTCCGTGTCTTAGCCCCTAAAGTGGGTTTACCCCAAGGTGTGACAGGACCGGATCTACCGATAGGCGCTCTACCTTCACCACCACCATGTGGGTGATCCACTGGGTTCATGGCACTACCTCTCACCTTGGGACGACGGCCTTTCCAGCGATTTCGTCCAGCTTTACCACCACTGAGGTTTCTGGCGTCTGTATTACCGACTTGTCCAATGGTGGCGTAGCAATCACGCCGAATCAACCGGACTTCACCTGAAGGTAACTTTAAGGTTACATAGTTGCCTTCTTTAGCGACAACTTGAGCTACTGCACCAGCGGCCCGCACGATTTGACCACCTTTACCTGGTGTCATTTCGACGTTGTGAACACTAGTACCCAAGGGCATATTCGATAGAGGTAAGGCATTACCATCTTCGATAGGAGACTCAGGTCCAGCAATTATCTTTGTGCCTACAGTCATGCCATTTGTTTGCAAGATGTAGCGTTTTTCGCCATCTTCATACAACACTAAAGCGATCCGCGCATTGCGGTTAGGGTCGTATTCAATGGCTGTAACTGTAGCGGCCATATTCCGCTTATCTCGCTTAAAGTCGATAATGCGGTATAGTTGTTTGTGTCCGCCACCCCGACGACGGCTGGTTATCCGCCCTTGATTGTTCCGACCTTTAGGACGATGAACTGATTCAGTTAATGATTTTTCTGGCTCAGTTTTCGTAATTTCGGCAAAATCGGAGATGATAACTTGGCGAGTACTGGAGGTATAAGGGCGATAAGAACGAGTACCCATAAGTGATTTTGGAGTTTTGAATTTTTAATTCAGAATTTTTTTGATTTCGATTTTCGATTTTTAATTGTTTTTTGGCAATTATTTATTAGCCCAATTGCAAATCTCTAATCTAAAATTCTTAAACTTCTGGGAAGAGAACTTTTCTGATTTTTTCTTCGTCCCCAGGAGCAACGGTGACAATAGCTCGCTTGTATTGGGGTTTATAACCAATAAATCTACCTACGCGTTTTTGTTTGCGTGGAGGGTTAGCGGTATTGACTTTGACGACCTTAACTGCAAATAGGTCTTCAATGGCGGCTCTAATTTGTGGCTTAGTGGCTTTAGGAATGACTTCAAATACGTATTTGTTTTGTTCCATGAGCATGGTCGCTTTTTCGGTGAGAATGGGGCGACGCACTAAATCCGGTAGATCACGGGTGGCAACTACTTTAGGCACTGTAGACCTCCTGGATCTTATCTAGGGTTGATGATGTGACGATAATTTTGTCAGCGTGGAGCAAGTCGTAAACGTTTAACTGGTCGGCGGGAATCAGTTTTAAGTTTTCGATGTTACGGGCTGATAAAAGCACGTTTTCTGCTATTTCAGACAAAATCAACAGTGTCTTTTGTTCTGGTGCAGCACCCCATCTAGCTAATGCTGCTACGAGATCCTTGGTTTTAGGACGCTGTAACTCGTTGCTAAATTCTTCAACAACTATTAAATCTTCAGCACGGCCAACAAATGCTGTCCGCAATGCCAAACGGCGTTCTTTACGGTTCATTTTCAGGTCGAAATCTCTGGGTTTTGGTCCAAAGATCACACCACCACCACGCCATAATGGTGAACGGATAGAACCAGCACGGGCGCGACCTGTGCCTTTTTGCCGCCAAGGTTTACGACCACCACCACGAACTTCTGCACGAGTTTTAGTGCTGGCAGTTCCCTGGCGAGAATTGGTCATTTGTCTGACTAGGGCGCGGTGTACGATATGCGCCGCTGTTGTTTCTTTGGCAACCCGGAGGTCGAAGCTTGTCTCTCCGACTTGCTCTCCTTGCCAATTTTTAATTACACTCTCTACCATCTTTGTGTCCTTTGTCAGTTGTCAGTTGTCAGTTGTTAGTTGTCTTTTTTTGCCCCTAACCAATGACTAAATGACTATTTTTTGCCAACTATAGTTGCAGGAACGACGCTCACTAAAGCTCCTGGTTTGCCAGGAATAGCTCCTTTAATGATGATTAAGTTGCGTTCTGCATCTACTCGTATTACTGTCAGTTTGCGAATTGTGACACGAGTACCGCCCAAACGTCCTGCCATCCTTTTACCGGGATAAACACGACCTGGGGTTGTCCCAGCACCGATAGAACCTGGTGCTCTATGGTTTTTGGAACCGTGTGACATGGGACCGCGAGCAAAGTTGTTACGCTTCTGGTTACCGGCAAAACCGCGACCAATACTTGTACCAACTACATCTACAATTTCACCAGCACTAAAAATATCTGCTTTAATTTCTTGACCTAAAGCATAATCACCAGTGCTATCGGTGCGATATTCATTCAGATGACGGACTGGTGGGGCGGAGGATTTAGCCAAATGTCCCAACAATGGTCTGTTCAGTGACTTGGGTTTAACTTCGCCATAACCAACCTGAATGGCAGAGTAACCGTCGGTCTGTTTCGTTTTAACTTGTGTAACGGTGCATGGACCGGCTTTGATGACGGTAACAGGAATGGAGACTCCTGCTTCATCAAATATTTGGGTCATGCCCAGCTTGGTGCCGAGAATACCTACAGACACAGTTACTGGTTCTCCTTTCGTTCTATTTTTTTGGAAGTCGAATGGGGACAGGTTTTGTCACTGTCGCTTGAGTGTAAACTTTACCTCTGAAATTTGGACTGGCGTTAGACAGTGCAAATTCTCGGCGACGCAACAATTTTTGTCCCTTTTGCTTTAGTGAGTTTGTTTATTTTCACTTACTCAATCACAATAACAGGAATAAGTGCCTACTCTATGGAGAAGGTATTACTTCTGGAATCCAATGCGAGGCTTGATGGCTTTGCGCTGTGTGCAGCAATGCTTTTGTCCAAGCAGTTGCTTTGGCACTCTACCGTGGTAGCAGGACTTAAGTGGTTATTGACCCTCAGTATCCTTTTCCTTAGTCTTAACATAATGCCATGAAACCAACATTATTGCTAAGGAACTACTTATTTTCATACCCTAAACTATTGTTTAAGATTTTGCCTAATTTTTTTAGGATTTACGGGAGTGATTTGGTGTGAGAGCTTAAATATGAATTTGGCTCTTGATTTGACCTGAAAGCTTTTTTAGTTTAGCAGTCTCTTATGGAGTCAGCCAGTTTTATTCTTTTAGGGAAACTAACTAGAAACTCAGATGCTAGTAGTCTGTCAATCCAAAAATGACGGACTGTAGTGTGAGCGTCTCGCTCACGCGGGCAAGATGCCCGCACTACCAAAAACCCGTCAAAATAAATTTGACAGACTACTAGGACTAACTAGAAACTCTAAATAAGAAAGATGCCTAGCTAATTATACTATTCGGTCACAATCTAATAATATAAACTATTCATGACTTTTTGTCCAGTATTTTTTTGCTTTATGATGGGATGCTGAGGCGGAGGTAGGAAAAATTACCCATATTCCGGTTCCGAATTTTCAAGATTGGGAAAAATATCCTGCTTCATTTAACTTAATCTACCACTAGAGAGTGAATAATAGAGATATCTAAGTGGGATAGGAGAAAAATCTATGGCACTAATTACCACTGGCAACGGTTTCATCCGCAATTTGGAGAAATTTGGGGCGTTGGGTGTTTATGTTCCTCTGGAGGGGGGCTATGAAGGTCGCTATTTGCGCCGATTACGGTCAACTGGCTATGTGGCATTGCATATTACTGCGAGGGGACTGGGTGATGTGGCTGCGTATCTGATGCAAGTTCATGGTGTTAGACCACCACATTTAGGCAAAAGAAGCAATAGTAGTGGTGCGGCGGTGGGTGATGTATATTATTTACCACCAATGATCAGTTCTCATTTGGCACAATTACCTCCTAAGTCTAAGGGGTTGGTGTTGTGGATTATTGAGGGAAATATTCTTTCTGATCAGGAAGTTGAGTATTTGATGAATTTGCCTAAGTTAGAACCACGGGTTAAGGTGGTAATTGAGAGAGGTGGCGATCGCATTTTCCGCTGGACTCCTTTGGAAAAGACACTGTTAGCTAGTTAAGCAAATTGTCAGGGTGGGGAAAACCCCGCCCCTACTATGCAATTATTTCTAATTCTGTATTTCCTGTTGTACCCAGGTACGAAAGGACTTACTAGCTTGCACTTCATCTATTTGGCAATCTTGCAAAAATTGATAAAGTTTTGCTTTGGTGATTATAGAAAATGTGGGACTTTTTTCTCCTTCAACATATTGATGATTTTGAAGTTGATAAAATAGCACTATTTCACCGTTATAACGCCAAAATTCTGGTACACCCATGCTGGCATAAAAAGCAAGTTTATTGATGTCAGTATGAGTAATATCTACTTCTACAATTAAGTCTGGTGGTGGATCTTCATTTAAATCAACTTTTTTCCCAACTACTTGAGGTTGATTTTGAATGTAATAACAATTATCAGGTTCAGCACTTCTTTGTAAATCATCACGATTTAAGGTAGTTGAACCCATTGTTTTAATTTTCAATCCACTTTCTTCTACCAAAATGCGGATAAATAGTTCAATTAATCTGGTAGCACTTTCATGTTCTTCTAATGGCATAGTAATTTCTAATGTCCCTTGATCATAGATAAGTCGAGAGGAACGACTTTGCCCTAATGCTGCTAAAATTTGCTGATAATTTTGCCAACTGATATTGTGGAAAACTACTCGCTGTTCTGCGGGGGTAGTTTCTGGGGTAATATTGTTTGGTTTAGTGATTGTACTAACCATAGTTGCCTTTAAATTTAGCTTAATAGTTATTATAATATATTACGTAAAAGCGAGAACCGAGTGAATTTAAATTTGTCTACTCCCTTACAATTAATTGGACGTTCTGTAGAGTTTCAGCGGATTATTGAAATACTGGCAAAAGACGGTGATTTGTTAATTACTGGAGTCCCTGGTAGTGGGAGACGCACTTTAGTGAGAGGTGCAGCACAGGAGGTGAATACAGTTATCTTGGAAATAGACTGCATTCGCGCTACAGAAGCAGAGAGATTTGTGCAATTACTAGCGGAAGCGATTAGTCAAAACTGGGAAGCAGAGAAAGTTCAAACTTGGCTGAATGAAAATTCATCGGCATTTTTTACTTTTAATTCTGAAACTCAACTCAAACTAATTCGTTCTTTGGAACAGGAACAACTATGGCAAGCTTTCGCCAGTTTGTTAGACTTATTGGAAATAATGGCGGTTGATTTAAATCACCGCATATTGCTGATTTTAGAAAGTTTTCCCCATATTCGTTCTTGGGATCGTCATGGTTTATGGGAAACTACATTTAGGAAAGAAGTTAAGGCTTATCCTCATGTTAGCTATGTACTAATAGCTACGATTGCCGAGTCTAGCCAACATTCAGATGATACTAATTATCCCCTAGAAACTATCCAATTAGCCCCTTTAGCTAAGGATATTTTAGCCTTGTGGGCGAGGGAAATTTTACATACGCAAGGTTTCACCTTTGACTGTCATAGTCAAGCCTTACAGCTATTTCTAGAGGCGGTACAGGGACATATTGGCGATGGGATGGCGATTATTCGGCGGTTATCTGCGTCCCGTTGTGCAGATGGTTTAATTCGGGAGGAAGATGTTCAAAAGGCTATTGCAGGATTATTGAGAGATTTATCTATGACTTATGAATCTTTGCTGATGTTGTTACCTGCAAATCAGGTACATTTATTGGAATCTTTGGCTATTGATCCTACGGATAAACCTCAGAGTAAGGAGTATATTCAAAAGCACGGTCTTTCACGGGGTGGGAGTCTGCAAGGTGCGTTAACTGGGTTACAGCATAAGGGTTTGATTTATGATGCTGAACATGGTTATCGGTTAGCTATGCCTTTGTTAGCTTTGTGGTTGCGGGAACGGTTGAGTTAATTTTGTTTCGCGCAAAGACGCTAAGGTGCAAAGGCGCGAAGGAAGAAGGTTAGAAGGTTACAATTCTGGTAAAAATTCAGGTTCTAATATTTGTGTGATTTCATAATGACAATTTTCTGGAAAGGTTTCATAGGGGAGGTTTGTTTCTTTGACTGCTAAGTTAATTCCATCTTGATAACTTAATAAAAAGGCTTCTTCTAAATAGGATTTTAAGCTGGGACTATCTGCTAATATTCGTTTGATTTGAGTCCGTTGTTCTCGAATTGTTGCTAACCAACTATTACTACGTTTTTCTGGTTGATGTTGCCATTTTAGTAGGTGTCCTAATAACAAGGCTAAACGGTTGGTTAATTCTCTTCTTTCTTGTCTTCCCAATGTTTCTATTTCTTCAATTAAGTTGAGTTTATCGAGTGTTTCCCATTTTTCTTCTCTGAGTAGTTGTGCTTGTGTTTTTGTCCATCCATAAAAATCAGAATTGTACAGTGTATTCATGGTTTTTACCTGTAAACTACTATATATTATTTAATTGTCTGAATCAGGATTTTCAGGATTTTAGGATTTTCAGGATAGGAATTTGTCTGAATCAGGATTTTCAGGATTTTAGGATTTTCAGGATGTGAATTTGTCTGAATCAGGATACTCAGGATTTAAGGATTTTCAGGATGTGAATTTGTCTGAATCAGGATACTCAGGATTTAAG